>JAADFT010000418.1 GCA_013152765.1 Calditrichota bacterium
GGTCGTGCTCGTTGCAGCAGTGCTCCTGGCCAGTGCAGGTGAGCTGAACCCTCTTCACCTGGCGACTCTGGCCCTGGCCGCGCTGGCGAGTTTCGAGGCGGTGCTGCCACTTCCGCAGGCAACCCAGTCTCTGAACGAAAACCTGGCAGCTGCACGGCGGTTGCTGGAAATCGTGGACGCCGAGCCAGCGGTCCGGGAACCGGAATCGGCCCGTCCAGCGCCCTCGCGCTTCGACCTGGAGGTACAGGACCTCACCTTCCGCTACGACCTACACAACCCACCTGCCCTGAACGGCGTCAGCTTTTCGCTGTCCGAGCGGGGTAAGCTGGCCGTGGTGGGACCAAGCGGAGCGGGCAAATCCACGCTCGTGAACCTGCTTCTGCGCTTCTGGGACTACGACAGCGGCGAAATTCGTCTCGGCGGCGTGGACATTCGAGAGCTAACCAGCGACTCGGTGCGCGCTGCCTTCGGCGTGGTCTCGCAGTCGACGTACCTGTTCAACGCCACCGTGCGCGAAAATCTGCTCCTGGCCAAACCGGACGCGAGCGAAGCAGACCTGCGCGAAGCCTTGCGTCAGGCCGAGGTTCTGGATTTCGTGCTTTCGTTGCCGCAAGGCCTGGACACGCCGGTTGGCGAGCACGGGCTCCGCCTCAGCGGCGGCGAGCGACAGCGACTGGCCCTGGCCCGCGCGCTCCTGCGCGGCGCTCCCATCTTCCTGCTCGACGAACCCACCGCCAACCTGGACGCGCTGACCGAACAGCGAATTCTCCAGACCCTGCGCCGCCTCCAGGGGCAGCGTTCTCTTCTCCTGATCACCCACCGGCTCGTCGGGCTCGAGACTTTCGACCAGATCCTCGTCCTCGACCACGGTCGCGTCGTCGAACGCGGCACCCACCACGACCTTCTCCAGACACGCGGACTGTACTGGCGAATGTGGCGCCTTCAGCACGAGATTTTCGAGGCCGTACCACCCGCCTGATCCTGCTACGTCAAAATGCCTCGTTCCCCTTCCAGTCCGACCTTTTCCACCAGGCCGGGTTCTCCCCTCAACCGCCTTCAACCGTGGGAAGAAGGCCGAAGCATGCCATTCGGCCGCTACCCCAGATGGAAGTCGGCCAAAGCCGACTGACTTTGGCCCTCATGTTCAAGTGGAAATGGGAATCGAACGAGCGGTACGAGAAAGGCTGGAGAGGTCGAATGCGACCCGGGCAAGAACAGGTCCAGACCGGGAGAAAGCGTTCTGCCCGTCCGGCCGTCGCCCGGTTTGGCATTGCGCCCCCTGAGTGTCTTGCTCCACTTCGTTTCGACCACCAGTGGCAGACGAGCTGTCGTGCCTGGTGAAGATGCGTCAGCGGGAATCGGGACCGCAGAGAGCGGAACCGCAGATGAACGCAGATGCACGCAGATTGATTCATAGCTGCTGCGAGCCCCCACGGTACGGCTCAGTTGCTCCTGTTTACCGGGAGCGCAACGGACCCGCGGAACGCAGGCGTGTTCAAATCTGCACGGTTGGTAGTTGTGCTGTGTCAAGATCCCCCTGGCCTGTCAGGAACGCAGGCTCTTTAAGCTGCGAGACCCCTAATCCTTGCGCGAGGCAAGCCTGCCTCAGGCTCTCTAGGCCATCAAATGGCCGGGCTACAAAAGAAATCCGCCCCGTGAACGGGGCTTGCGCCTAAACACATTCTCTCCCCCGTGTCTTCCCTCTGCAACCCTCGTGGTCGTTTATTCTTCGCCCCCGGACGCGCAGAAGCGCGTCCCTCCGACACTTCGAACCCACCTTGGTGGGTTTTCATCTGAATTAGCCCCGGAATTCATTCCGGGGCGAAGCTGCACAAAATCGGCGCTCATCAGTGTGGTTCTGTGGCTTTACAGTAGTCCCGAACAATCCCTTTCCCTCCCGAAAACAGGGGCTCCCCAGAAATGAAGGAACTCCCTGACGCCGCTCAACGCTTGACTTTCTCGTCGCTTCTCCTAACTTGTGTACGGAAGGTCACAACCACACGGGAGGAGGGAGAACGATGCCCAAGCGACGCAAATCCTGGCAGGAGAAGCTCCACGACAGCAAAGACCTGCCAAAAGTTGTGGAGCTCAGCGAGGCCCAGGCTCGACGCGCGGGAGCGGTCCCGGGAGCCACGATGGTGGTGCCCTCGCCGCTGGAAGTGGACGAAGCCATGCGGAAGGTGCCCGAAGGCAGGGTCACCACGATCAACGAGATTCGGCGCTACCTGGCCCAGAAGCACGGCACGGCCGTAGCCTGCCCGATGACCACGGGCATTTTCGCGTGGATTGCCGCTGAGGCCGCTGAAGAAGCGGCTGCAGCCGGGCAAACCGACACCACGCCTTACTGGCGTACCCTGAAAGGCAAAGGCGAACTGAACCCGAAGTACCCCGGTGGCGTGGAACGGCAGCGCCGTCTCCTGGAGGCCGAGGGAATTCCCGTTGTGCAGAAGGGCAAACGCTGGGTTGTGCCCGACTACCAGGAGCGGCTGGCCGCGCTCGTCTGAAGAGGCAGAACAGAGCTCCCGAAACCTGCCTTGTTTCGGGCTGTGACAGCTACTCGCCGTTCGAGAACGGGCAGCGAGGAGGTGGACTCAACGCGCCTGCACACCGATTGCGGAGGTCACCGATGACTCTGACGAAACGTTCTGTGGTTCTACCCCTCCTGCTTTTGACTGTTTTTGCGCTGGGTTGCGCAAAACACCCCTCCTACCACAGTCGCTGGGCCAAGGGTGTGGAACGCATCTGGCTCGGGCCGGAGTTCTGGGCCAACCGCCTTCAGGACTGGCACCTGCAGGATGGACAGGCCCAGTGCGTCACCGCCAGGCCAAACCGAAACGTGCAACTGCTGACCTACGATTTGCAGCCGACAGACCAGGCGTTCGAAATGACTGTCCGGGTGGGAATCTCAAGTCGTGTGCCCCCGTCCGCCCGGAACCGGGTTGGTTTCCAGGTCGGCGTGCGAGGCCAGTTCCACGACTACCGCGACAGCGCCATCCGGGGTAAAGGGCTGAACGCGGGCGTCACCGCAGCGGGTCTGCTTTTCCTCGGCTCGCACACGCAGGCAGACACCAGTCACGCCTCCGCGCTTCGCCAGGCGCTGCGCGGGGACGGTGTGCTCCTGAAACTGGCAGGGCAGCCGTCACCTGCGGGCTACCGCCTCGTGCTCTCCGCCAAACCCCTCAGCCAAGGCACCGCAACTGTTGACTTTGCCGTAGATTCCTTGGACGCCGCGTCACTGGCTGGCAACGTGGCTCTCCTGGCGGATCTGCCGGAAGGTGGCGCGCCTGTGGACAGCGTTTCGGCCTGGTTCCGCAACTGGACGCTTCACGGTCCCAGAGTGGCGAAACACCCCGAGCGCGTTCGGGCCAATTCTCTTTTCCCAGTACACGCTGAGTCGCGGCATCCTCAAACTCACCGCTCAGCTCCCTCCGGTTGGTCCCCAGGACGACAGCACGGTGCGCCTGCAAATCCAGCGAAAGGGCGACTGGGAGACCATCGCGGAAGCTCCCATCGACTCGCTGGCGCGAACGGCGACGTTCCGGATCCCCAACTGGGACGCCACAAAGGACGTTCCGTACCGCCTGGTTTACCGCCTGGCCATTGGCCCAGGCCAAAAGCAGACGTTTCTGTGGCGAGGAACCGTTCGTAAGGAGCCGTGGGACAAGAAGGAGTTCGTCCTGGCCGCGTTCACCGGCAACAACGACGTGGGCTTCCCGCACAGCGAGATCGTGGAACACGTTCGCCAGCACGATCCCGACCTGCTCTTCTTCTCGGGCGACCAGATTTACGAACGGGTGGGCGACTACGAGTTGCAGCGAGCGCCACTCGACAAAGCCGTGCTCGACTACCTGCGCAAGTGGTACCTGTTCGGGTGGGCGTACCGCGACATTCTGAAGGACCGCCCGTCTGTGAGCATTCCGGACGACCACGACGTGTACCACGGCAACATCTGGGGCGCCGGAGGACGCGCCACACCGCCCGGGCTGAGAGGGTACGCCGCTCAGGACGCTGGCGGCTACATCATGCCGCCTGCGTGGGTGAACATGGTGCAGCGGACGCAGACGAGCCACCTGCCGGACCCGTACGACCCGGCTCCGGTGCTGCAGGGAATCGGCGTGTACTTCTGCCAGCTCGACTACGCCGGTCTGAGCTTCGCGATTCTGGAGGACCGCAAGTTCAAATCGGCGCCGAAACCGCTTCTTCCGCAAGCGCAGGTCGTGAACGGTTTCGCGCAAAATCCCAATTTCGACCCCAAGACCCAGAGCGACGTTCCGGGCGCCGTGCTGCTTGGACGCCGTCAGCTCAACTTCCTGCGCCACTGGGGGCAGGACTGGAGCAACCACACCTGGATGAAGGTCGTCCTGTCGCAGACTGCTTTCGCCTGCGTCCAGACGCTGCCAAAAGGGGCCAAGGGCGACAACATCGTGCCACGGATGCCCATCCCGGCTCCGGGCGAGTACCCGAAAGGCCTGGTGCCAGCAGCCGACATGGACTCGGACGGCTGGCCGCCTTCGGGACGCAACCGCGCGCTGCGCGAGATGCGCCGCGCCTTTGCGCTGCACGTGGCTGGTGACCAGCACTTGGGTTTCGTGGTCCAATACGGAATCGACAACTGGCGCGACGCCGGTTACGTCTTCTGTGTTCCGTCACCTGTGGCCGCGGCGGTGGTTCCCGGAGCAGCCCGGCCGCAACCGCGCCCCGGGTGCTCCTCGCTACACCGGCGACTTCGAGGACGGCTTCGGCAACAAAATCACCGTGTGGGCAGCGGCTAATCCGTACAAAACCGGCCGGAAGCCAGCCATCCTGTACGACCGCGCTCCGGGGTACGGCATCATCCGCTTCAACCGCGACACCCGAGAAATCCGCCTCGAGTGCTGGCCGCGGTGGGAAGATCCCGCCACGGGGAAACCGTACGCGGACTGGCCAATCACGATCAGCCAGGTGGAAAATGGCGGGTCCAGCCACGGCATCTTTTTGCCCGAAATCCGCGTCGTCCACGGCCTGCAAGACCCCGTGGTCCAGGTCATCGACGAGGCCACCAACGAGCCCGTCCACACGTTGCGCATCAAGGGGAACACGTACCGACCGTGGGTTTTGCGGGACGGCTCGTACACCGTCAGGGTTGGGGACCCGGACGCGGGGAGCTGGAAAACCCTGACTCACGTGCGACCAGGCAAGAGCCAGGCGTACCTGGATGTGAGCTTCTGAAAATCAAGCAGCACGCGGCTTTCGCCTCGCTGCGCGAATGCGGTGACGCTTTTTTACAAAGCGTGTCCGCAGCAGAACCAGAAAGCGCTTGCAATTCCGTAACAGTCGCGTAAATTGAATTTCGGCCCCGCCGGGGAGGGATTTCCTGGTCCGCAGGGCAGTGCGAGCTTCAGCTCGCGACCGAACATTCTCCACCTCAGGGGCGGGTTGCGTTGTTGCTTCCGCCGGCGGAACACGATCTGCCTTGCTTGCTCGGCTGGCGCAGAGTGTCAGAAAACAGCCCGGCGGTCCCGTGACGGCGCCCGCTTGCACCAGTTCCAGCACTGCGCGTTGAACGATCCACTGCTGCCTGCGAGAGCAGTGTTTTTTTGAGAGCTTGTGAGACCGGTAACGGCCGGACAAAGGTTTTCAATCTGGGATTGAACAACCGAGAAATCCCCGGCGTCTCCGGGCACGTGGAGGATCGTGAGGCCTGTGACATCACGTGCTTGACGGGCTGTTGCGGCCCGTCGCGTACGGTTTGCGGTCTTGCAAAACACACCGAGGAGGACTGCAAATGGGAGAGATGAATCGCAGAGATTTCATCAAACGCACGGCCGGAGCTACAGCGGCCGTGTCGCTCGGCTTCAACATCGCCAGGTCGGCAGCCAGCCCCAACGACACAATTCGGGTGGCTGTAGTGGGCATCCGCGGGCGCGGCGGCTCGCACATTCGCGGCTTTGGTCGCCTGCCCGGAGTGGAGGTGGCCGCAGTCTGTGATGTGGACGAGAACGTAATCGCCAAGCGGCTCAAGGACATCGAGGAGTGGGGCCTGCCCAAGCCGAAAACCTACGTCGACATCCGGAAGTTGCTCGATGACAAAGACATCGACGTCATCTCGATCGCCACGCCCAACCACTGGCATGCCCTGGCGACTATCTGGGCCTGCCAGGCCGGCAAAGACGTGTACGTCGAAAAACCCGGCTCCCACAACGTGTGGGAGGGCCGCAAGATGGTCGAGGCCGCGA
>JAADFT010000419.1 GCA_013152765.1 Calditrichota bacterium
CGTTGCGCCGCCGCAGTCTTGGTTCGTGCGCACGGGAAAACCAGGCTTGGGGCAGAGACGTAGCGTCCGACACGAAGTGAAGTCAATCATTCGATCGTTTCCAGTGGTAGGGGAATGAGAGGAACGTCACGGGAGGGTCGCATGATTGCTCGTTTTTTTCGTTTTGAGGAGTACGGAACCAACTGGCGTACGGAGGTGCTTGCCGGCGTCACCACCTTCGTCACCATGGCGTACATCATCGTCGTCAACCCGGCCATCCTGCAAGCGGCAGGCATCCCGAAGGGGCCGTCCATGGTGGCGACGGTCCTGACGGCCTTCGTCGGCACGTTCCTGATGGGCGTGTACGCCAATCGACCGTTTGCCATCGCGCCCTACATGGGCGAGAATGCCTTCATCGCCTACACAGTTGTCAAAGTGCTTGGCTACTCGTGGCAGACTGCCCTCGGTGCGGTGTTCGTTGGGGGCGTGCTTTTTACCCTGCTGACCGTCCTGAAGCTGAGAAGCTGGCTGGCCGAGGCCATCCCCCAGAGCCTGAAATACAGCTTCGCTGTTGGAATCGGTCTTTTCCTCACGTTCATCGGACTGAACGAGACCGGCCTGGTAACGGCAGGAGCGCCAGGTGCCTCACCTGTGCAGCTCGGCCACCTGACCGAGACCCCGCAACTGCTGGCCATTCTCGGTTTCATCACCATCAGCGTCCTGATGATTCACCGGGTTCGCGGTGCGATCCTGTTCGGGATCGTGCTAACAACCGTGGTGGCCTACATCCTGGGTGCAGCCAGCCTGCCCTCAAGCTTCGTCAGCATGCCTCCCAGCCTTAGCCCAATTTTCATGAAGCTGGACATCGCCGGCGCGCTCACCTGGGGCTTCTTCGGGGTGATCCTGACCGTGTTCGTCATGGATTTTGTCGACACGATCGGCACTTTAGTTGGCGTTTCGGCGCGGGCGGGCCTGCTGGACGAAAACGGGAATCTTCCGGAAATCGAAAAACCCATGCTGGCAGACGCTTTAGCCACGGTGATTGGAGCTGTGCTGGGCACCTCGACGGCGGGCACCTACATCGAGAGCGCAGCCGGTGTGGAGGAGGGAGGACGGACCGGCTTCACCGCGGTGGTGGTCTCCTTGCTTTTCCTCCTGTCCCTCTTTTTCGCGCCTTTCTTCACGTCGATTCCGGCTTTCGCCTACGGCCCGGCGCTGATCGTGGTCGGAATTCTTATGCTGCAGTCGATCTCGAACCTGGTCACCCAGGATCTCACCGAGTTCATTCCGTCGTTCGCGGTGATCGCCCTGATGAGTTTCACCTACAACATCGGCGTCGGCATCACCGTGGGTTTTGTGCTCTACCCGTTCCTGAAAGTTGTCTCCGGCCGCCGCAGAGAGGTCCCCGCCGGCCTCTGGATCCTTGGCGGCCTGTCGTTGCTGTTCTACATTTTCTACCCCTACCAGTGAGCTTCTGCCAATGCACCAGAGTGGACCAGCGGACTTGCACCGGACCGAGCTGAAAGTCGCGATCATCGGCAGCGTCGTCAACGACAGGATCCTTCCGTTCGGCGGCGGCGAAATCCGCGGCCTTGGGGGTCTGACGTACACGATCGTGCAAATGGCGCTCCTCGCCCCGGAAGACTGGCAGATCTTCCCGGTCTGCCGCGTCGGTTCCGACATCGCCGACCGCTTCTTCGAACTTCTCGATCAATTCCCAAATGTCCATCCCGATCATGTTCTGGTAGAAGAGAGGGAGAACACACGCGTTACTTTAGTGTACGAGTCGCCTTCCGAGCGCAAGGAGTACACAACGGAACCGATGCCCGCGCTCACCTACGAGGATCTTCGCCCCGTGCTGGACGCGAGCATTGCCCTGGTGAATTTCATCACGGGTGCCGATGTTGATCTCCCTGCCCTGGAGCACTTTTCCAACGAGTCGGATGCGCTTCTGTACATGGATTTCCACTCCCTTGCCCTTGGAATCGGCGAAGATGGTTTGCGCTACTACCGCAGACCAAAAGACTGGCGCCGATTTGTGCGCCTTCCGCACGTTCTCCAGATGAACGAGCGCGAGGCCGAGTGTCTGGCCCAAAAGGAGCTCCGCGACATTCAGGCCCTTGCAACGCTCGGTCTCGACCTGCTTGGAGACATCGGTGAGCGCCCGTTCGTCGTCAACATCACTCTCGACGGCGAGGGCTCTCTTTTGTGCTGGCAGGACGACGAGAAAGCCCGTTGGCAACACATCCCGCCGCATCAGGTACACGCTGTGGATCCCACCGGCTGCGGCGACTCATTCGCCGCTGGTTTCATTCGAAAGTACTGGGAAACGGGAGACCCACTTTCGGCGGCCAAGTTTGCAAATCTCGTTGCGGGGCTCAAATGTACAGTCCATGGCGCCGATAATCTTACCGAGCTCCGCCCACTTATGCGCTCGGCCATCGAGGGCAATGTGAACTAAGACTGCAGGTGAAGCCGTTCGGATAACGCAGGTTCGTCAGTTGTCAACGGTGTCCAACGCAACCAAGAGCTACGGGTCACGAACCGAACGCTGCGCCTTCCGTGGGAGGAGCCGGAGAATGTGCACACGTCTTCGCGCGGAGAACACCACTTGAGCAGAGGGCAAGGATTGAGAGTTTTGATCACAGGCTGCAACGGACTGCTTGGCCAGAAGCTGGTGGCCCTGGCTCCAGAAGGTGTCGCACTGTTCAGCAGCGACGTCACTCACGCCCCGGTAGGGCAGGCCGGACAGGCTGCGTACGAGCGTCTTGACATCACAGACGAGCAGAACGTGCTGACGCTTTTGCGCCGGCTGAAACCGGACTGGATCATCAACACGGCGGCTTACACCAACGTGGACGGCTGCGAGGACGAGCCAGAACTTTGTCGCAGAGTGAACGTCGAGGGGGCGAGCAATCTCGCCAAAGCTGCCCGCGAAATCGGCGGGAACCTCTTGCACATCTCGAGCGATTACGTTTTCGACGGCAAGGCTGGACCGTACCGGGAAACGGACAAGCCGAACCCGCTTGGCGTCTACGGCCGGACGAAGTACGACAGCGAGAAAGCGATCGAGGGCAGCGGTTGCCGCTACCTGATCATCCGTACGAATGTGCTGTACGGCGTAGCGCCGAGAACGCGGCCCAACTTCGTGCACTGGGTGCTGAACAAACTCAGAGAGGGCAATCCGTTCTCCGTGGTTACGGACCAGATCGGCAATCCGACACTTGCCGACGACCTGGCGCATGCGCTGTGGCAGCTTGTTGAGCGCAAGGCGAGCGGCCTCTACCATCTTGGCGGAGCTGACTTTCTAAGCCGGTACGCGTTCGCTCAGGAGATCGCTGCAGTTTTCGGTTTCGATCCGG
>JAADFT010000420.1 GCA_013152765.1 Calditrichota bacterium
GCCACGACGAAGCCGCGTCTGCCGGAGTCCGGTGCGTGAATGAGCGTGGTCGCTTACCGAGCTGTACGGCCGGGAGGAAAATGGCTTTGTGGAGTGTAGAACGGCAGCTCGAATGCTACGAGCGGGCCGCTGTTTCTGAATGAAGCGACAGGTTCTCATTCGAAGCAGTTAAAGTTCTGAAATCTTGAGCCGGAGGAGAGAATGGGTTTTTCTGACGGAAAACCACTGAAAATTGCGGTTGCCAGCGGCAAGGGCGGAACCGGAAAGACGACGATCTCGGTGAGTCTTGCTCTGTCGCTCGGCCGGGCTCAGTTCATCGACTGCGACGTTGAAGAGCCCAACGCTCACCTCTTCCTGAATCCCAACCTGAAGGAGGAAGAGGTGGTCGAGATTCCGGTGCCGAGAATCAACTTTGACAAGTGCACGTACTGCGGGGAGTGCGCGAAGGTCTGCGCCTACAACGCGATCGCCGTTTTGCCCAACAAGGTGCTGATCTTCGACGAGCTCTGTCATGGCTGCGGGGCCTGCACCATGTTTTGTCCCGAGAAGGCCATGTACGAAGTCGGGCATCCGACTGGCGTGATCCAGCACGGCGACGCCGGCGAAATCGACTTCTGGCACGGGATCCTGAACATCGGCGAGCCCATGGCCGTGCCAATCATCCGTAAGCTGAAAAAGCGAGTGCGGGACGACCTGCCGGTCGTGCTGGACGCAGCGCCGGGAACGAGCTGCCCCGTAGTGGAGACCGTTCGCAAGACCGACTTCAGCATCCTGGTGACGGAGCCAACGCCCTTCGGTTTCCACGATTTCAAACTCGGGGTGGAAGTGCTGCGCAAGATCGGCATCCCATTCGGCGCCATCATCAACCGGGCGGACAAAGGGACGGACGAAGTGCGAAAGTACTGCGAGAAACAGGGGATCCCGGTTTTGATGGAAATTCCCTTCGATCGGCGTGTGGCGGAAGGCTACTCGCGCGGCAAGCCGCTTGTGGACGTTCTTCCTGAGTACAGGGACAGGTTCAGAGACATGTACAAGCGGATTGCCGAAATGGTGCTGGCGAAAGCAGCCTGACAAGCGCGAAAATGCACGGTCATTGACGTCTGGGCTGCGACACGGTCGAGCGAGCAGCCTCAACTGCGTCGCGGCTTTCTCCCTGGACTTACGGTTTCCCAAAAGACAAGTGCCAACGACAAGACTGCACACGAGACCAACGACGAAAGTCAGAGGTAACTGAACATGAAACAGGTTGTGGTGATCAGCGGAAAGGGTGGTACCGGCAAGACCACGTTGACAGCTTCTCTGGCTGCGCTGGCCAAGCCCAGCGTGCTTGCGGACTGCGACGTCGACGCCCCCGATTTGCACCTGATTCTCAAGCCGCAGGTGCGGCAGCGCGGCGACTACCAGGGCGGCGAGGTTGCGGTCATCGACCAGGATCTTTGCACCGACTGCGGTCTTTGCCGTGAGGTTTGCCGCTTTGATGCAATTTCCGAGGACTACGTCGTGGATCCCTTCGCCTGTGAGGGCTGCGGTTTGTGTCCTCGTGTGTGCCCGGTGGACGCAATCGAGATGGTTCAGGAACGAGCAGGCGAGTGGTACATTTCGGACACGATCTACGGGCCGATGGTGCACGCTAAGCTGGACGTAGCCCAGGAAAACAGCGGCAAACTCGTCACGGTCGTGCGCAATTTCGCCAAAAAGGTCGCGCAGGAGAAAGGCCTTGACTGCGTGGTGATTGACGGCCCTCCAGGAGTCGGCTGTCCGGTGATCTCCTCCATCACGGGGGTGGATCTGGCCATCGTGGTTTCCGAGCCAACAGTTTCGGGAATCCACGACCTGGAACGGGCAGTTCAGATTGCCGGGCAGTTCCGGGTGCCCGTGTGGGTGGTTGTGAACAAGTACGATCTTAACCTGGAGATGACGGCAGAAATCGAACGGTATTGCAAGGAAAGCAGCCTTCCACTTGCAGCAAAACTGCCGTTCGACGAAAAGGTGATCGACGCTCTCGTGAACGAGAAACCGGTGGTTGAGTTCTCAGACGGACCGGTGACGCAGGAGATCCGCCGCCTCTGGAGCGGATTGGAAAGCTTCTGTCATTCCTGAGGTGTTCTTTGCTGACCGGGGGCGAGGCGGTAGGTTAAGTCGCCGTTCGGGCGAGGGAAGAAACATTCTTGTTCGGGTCGAGGAATGGGGGAATGGAGGGTTTTTTGGTTTAGCAAGCGACCACTGACGGAGGAGAGCTGCTGGCGAGGATTCCGGAGGCCTGCGGTGTTCGACCGGGTTCGGCCCGGTCTTGAGACCGTGGCACGTCGAGGGAGCTTGCGGGGCCCGCTTCAGCAAACGTACCTGGTGACCGACCGCGGGATTTGATTCCCCGGTAGGAAAAGCGCAAGGCACGCTCAGGCTACTGGGCCGGAGCGGACGTGGGGCCAAGGCGAAGAACCTTCGAGCGGAGTGAGCGCGGCTGTGGATACAGGCAAAGAAGCGCAGGTTCACGGACCCGTGGGGGTGGAAAAAGTTCGGCGAAGACATTTTTTGACTTTGTTTTCTTGACCCGCGTGTGTAGATTTGCCGCACAAAAGGGGGATGAGACCACGCGGAGGGTGGTCCACGGGCTGAGTCGCTTTGGCGGGGGTTGTGTCGTCACGCTGCTTGTCGATCCACCAGAACCGGTTACCGGACGAGACGTAAATGGAAGGCCAAAGCGAAACAAGGCGAGGTAGGGATGCGCACTGGAACCCTGTACGACTGGATCAGCTCGTTGCCGTGGCCACCCGTTGCTCCACTGATGGGCTACCCCGGAATCCAGATCAACCGAACGACGGTAAAGCAGAACCTCTTCAACTGGGGCATTCAGTTCTGGACGCTTTACGAGCTTGCGGAGAAGCTTCAGCCTGACATGAGCTTTGTGCTCATGGATTTGAGCGTGGAGGCGAGCGCTCTTGGCGCGGCTGTTCGCTACCCGCTCCACGAGATTCCCACGGTCGAGGAACCTCTGGTTCGCCAGCGCGAGGATCTCCTGCAATTCCAGGCTCTGGACATTCTTAAAGACGGGCGTGTACATGTTTTCCTCGAGACCATTCGCCTCCTCAAGAAGAGCGTCGACATTCCGGTGTGTGGTTACGTCATTGGGCCGTTCAGCCTTACCGGCCTGCTGATGGGCGCAAGCGAAGCGGCCATGGCTACAATCACGGATCCGGATTTTCTCGGCGAGGTTCTTGCGTTCAGCACCAGAACGATCCGCCATTACGCCAGGGCACAGGTAGAAGCCGGCGCCGATGTGGTCGCCATTCTTGAGCCAACGGCTGCGCTACTCTCGGCAGCCTCTTTCGACACATT
>JAADFT010000421.1 GCA_013152765.1 Calditrichota bacterium
TACTCCTCAGTGTGTTTCCCAACATCGCTCGCACCTCCTTTTGCTTTTCCCCACATTTGTAACAGGGCCGTTCTTTTTGTTACATAACGACACGATTCTCGCTGAGTTCCATTCAGTGCGCAAGAAAATTGTTACGACTGCCCGGAAATGTGTAGCGGTGGGTCGGGCTACGTTCCTGACCGGAAGTCGGTGACAAATCGACTGTGAAAGTTCCCGGTTGTAGGGGGCAAGACCATTCTGGTAGCATCCCGCGTCCAAAGGGCAAGGAGGAGTACGCGGGTTCGAGTTTTCAAGTGTGGTTTGGGAAAGAGAGATTCCGTTGGGCGCTCCAACTCCGGAAGTGGCGAACGTCAGCGAAAAGGGGGCACAGCTCTGGGTGTGCTGGAAAGACGAAAAGACAAATGTGTCGGGTCTTTCACGAGTTCGCCGTTACAAGCGATTCTTTCAAAGGGCGGGGCATGGAAGTTGCAAACGGTAAATCGATCCCTGGCGACCAGCCTCCTGACACTGTTTGGGCAGCTCCCTGTAGGACTACAAATCATCCATCCGAACCTGGAAGCGAAGGCAGGGAGACGGTTCAAGGGCGAGGTTGCAGTCTGCCGTGCGCGATTTTCGAGCAGTGTGGTCGGGACGTGGCCAATTGTCAAAGTTTGCTGCGGGGAAGACGATGAAAGGGGAGACTGGTCTGTGCTGGCTTGCAAGGTCAGGAGTGGGATGCACGTGGCAGGGCCGTCGATTCGGAAATGAGGATTGGCTTCCTCAGTTTCGGAGGAGGCTGCCGAGTGCTCCACGTAGAGGGTGAGCCTTGGGAACACCAGTCCTTGGGAAGTAAGCAGGAGTTTCGGTTACCTGCTGTACGGGGAAGAGGAGAGTGCGGTAAAATCCACTTTGTTCCGCCTGCAAAGGCGTGGGCAGGCAGTGACTTTCAAGAGACGTGGGGAGCAACGTTTTGAGCGCAAAGGGGCAGGAGACAAATCTACTCGAGCTGGAACAGGCAACGACTGTCCAGCCCGAACGGCGTGTCGTCGTAAGCAGCGTAGGGGGAATCACGAGCACGGCCGCGGAGCGCAGAAGGGAACTGGAGCGCCTACTCACCGATCCCACCTTTTTCCGGATGCTCGCGGATACCATGCCTGATGTAGGACTTGTTGTGGATCTTGAGGGCAACTTTGTCTACGTCAGCGCAGCAGCGGAGTACCTCACAGGCTATTCGGCCGATCAATTGCGGCGGATGAATATGGCCGACGTGGTTAGCCCTGAGGTGCTTTCGGTGCTTCAAGACCGCATACAACGCCGGATTCGAGGTGAAGAGCTTCCGGAAATAGAGTTTGAGGTCGTGGCTCGCGATGGCTCCAGACACATGGTTGAAATGCGTACCTCTCCCATTGTGGATCAAGATGGTAACTTGCTCGGCATTCAGGCCATCGTGCGCGACATGACCGCTCGTAGACGGGCCGAGGGTGAGTCTGCCAGACGAGCAGAGTATTTGAGGGCGCTGGCGGAACTGTCGATGCTGCTCCTTGAGCCGCGCGAAGCCGTGCCAGTGCCGGAGGCGCTTGGCATTCTCGGCAGAGCTGCGCACGTGCAGAGGGTCACCCTTTTCGATCACGTGAAAGATGAAGAGGGCCAGGTCGTAGCTGTTCAGCGCGCGTACTGGTTGCTTGATCCCGAGGGCTGCCACGCTAAACGGCCAGTCCGGTGCGTCTACGGGGAAGGCGAACTTGAAGCTTTTGCAGCGGCGACTGCCGAAACCGGTGCGTTCAGTGGACCGCCCGAGATTATCCTGAAAAAAGAGCGCATTTCGGAACAGTGTCCACAAGTCGGATCCGTTGCTGTCATCACTTTGGGGCAGCCGCTTGATAAGCACGGTTTCGCTGTTTTTGAACATTCGGATCGAAGGCGTGTTTGGTCGGACTGGGAACTCGACTTCCTGAGAACCGGCGTTCACATGATCGCCCAGGCGTTGGTCCGGGCCAGAATGCGACGGGACGAGCGACTGCTTGCCGAGTTCGGTGAGGCCGTAGCCGCTGTGGGATCCAGAGAGAAACTGGCAGAGATTCTAAGTGGCTTCACGAGGCGACATTTCAGCTGGGATGCTTTTGTTCTTGCCCTCCGATCGATTGCTCCCGGGCAGCCCGACTTCTTGTACATGGTGGACACGGCTGAGGACGGAAACCAGATTCAGGAACAGCGCGATTCGTGGTCTGCCGAAAGTCTGGGACCGCGCGCGAAACACATTCTGGCTGGGCACCCACTGCTGATCAACCGAAAACAAACCGAGACCGCGAAATCCCTGGAGGCGTTTGGCTACACCCAGAGGAAGTCTGCCAGCCTGGTCTTTGTACCAATCGTGGGGCGCGACCGTGTAGAAGGGATGATCTCCATCCAATCGTACACACCGTTTGCTTACCGCGAGGAGGATTTGCGTTGTCTGGAGAGCTTGGCCGGGCTCGCCGGACTGGTGTTGGGGCGCTTACGAACGCAGGCGGAGTTGCACGGAGCAGAAGAACGCTTTCGAAACATCGCGGACATGGTGGACGCCTACATCTGGAGCGCAGATGTAGAGGGCACGTATCCGGACTGGCGTTTCAACTACCGGCTTTACACTTCAGGGGTGGAGAGAGTAACGGGTGTGCCAGCCGACGACTTCCTGCGCGAAGGGGCGTCCCTCTGGTTGCAGATGGTTCACCCTGAGGATCGCGCTATTTTGCAGGAGTCGCTCAGACGCCTCGCGCGTGGCAACAGGGCTGCTGCTACCTACCGTATTCGGCGGCCGGACGGTCAGGAGCGCTGGGTGCGTGATTCAGTAGTCCCCACACTGGACACCCAAGGCCGCGTGATCCGCCTGGACGGGCTGTGTCTGGACGTGACGGAAGAACAAAAAGTTGCTCAGGAAAGGGATCGGCTGTTTCAGGCTGTCGACCGCTCGGGCGAGGCGATTGTGCTGCTGTCGCCGGGTGGGGCTGTGGAGTACGTGAACAGGGCGTTTTCTGTGCTCACCGGAATTCCACGTGAGGAGGCAAAGGGCAAACTGTGGTACAAGCTCGGACTTTTCGACCGTGAACTGGAAAAACAGCGTCGTCAAATCCTCCGGGATCTGCGGACGCGGGGTTTTTGGACGGGGCGAACAGCCCTGCGTACTGGCGAGAAGCGCCTTCCGATCGAAATGACCACTTCGGCCGTCAAAGACTCAGACGGGCGAGTCCGGCACTGGGTTGTGACCATCCGGGACATCAGCGAGCGAGTGGCGCTCGAGGAGCAGTTGAGACAGTCGCAGAAGCTGGAAGCGCTTGGCACGCTTGCGGCGGGGATTGCACACGATTT
>JAADFT010000422.1:0-1176 GCA_013152765.1 Calditrichota bacterium
CGAGAGTACGACGCAGGATGTCCGCGACGTGAAGCGCGTGTTCGCCAGGCTGGGTGTCGTTTGTGAACCCGACCGCTGGGTCCCGAAAAACAGCCTGCGATTCCTCTGGCGTGATCCAAAGCTGGCAGCCTTCGAACGGGATCTTGCCAAGGCCAGTCCCCCGGGGTTGATGCCTGTCTACACCCGAAATCCTCGCGTCAAACCGGTGGCGACCTACCGGGCCGTTGGCGCAAGCGGGCAGCCGATTCTGGGCGCGTTCATTTCACCCAGAGGAGGCTACATTGCCTCCGGGCTCGCTTACGTCCAGTTACCCGGCAGCGAAGACGACTTCAAAACCCAGTGGTACGTCGACCCTGTGCGTTTTCTGTCCGAAGCGCTGGACTGTGCGAGCGAGCCGAAACTCGACTTCGCCACCCTCTTCGGGAGACGTCTCTTTTTCTCGCAAATCGACGGCGACGGGCTGACTTCCGACAGCCGCATCAAGCCCAACTACCTCTGCGGCGACGTAATTCGCGAAGAGATTCTGGTTCCCACACCTCTGCCTTTCACCGCTTCGCTCATTCAGGCGCGCGTGGATCCCAAGGTGCTCGGAACTGTACGCGACGTGGAGCTGGCCCGTCGAATCTTCAGCTTACCAAACGTGGAGCCGGCCAGCCACAGTTTCGCTCACCCCTTCGACTGGCGCGCCGGCGACTTGCTCGTTTCCGACATCCCCGGCTACACCCACCTGGACCCCGACAAAGAAGTTTTCGGCTCCCTCCGCTTCATCACGCACGTGATCCTGAGGGACCGCGACACGTGCAACGTGTTCCTGTGGACCGGCATGTGCAACCCCGGGGCAGAGCTTCTGAAGAGAGTGAACGAGCGAAAAGTCAGGGCGTTGAACGGCGGCCGCGCCCGAATTTACCCGGATGCGCCCTCGATCAGCAACTTTTCTGCTGCTTTCCACCATGTCGGCGGCCAGATTCAGTACAACATGCGGGCGGCCAACGACTACGAGTTCACAAACCACTGGCACGGCCCCTTCGACGGCTTCCGCGAGGTGATTTCCACGTTCGAGGTTGGGTGGGACAGGTACCCGCTCGTCCCAATCGACCTGTACTTCCACTACTACAGCGGGGAGCGAAAGAAATCGCTACGCGCGCTGAAGGAAGTAGTGGCCTGGGTGCGGGATCA
>JAADFT010000422.1:1265-4587 GCA_013152765.1 Calditrichota bacterium
TGCACACCGGTGGCTTTTTGCGGACGGCGCGCTTTGACACCGACACGCTGGTTGTGGACCTGGCTAACTCCAGCGGCGTGCTGGGCTTCGTGCACAAACGGGGTTACCTCTACGTGCACCTGGACGAAGGGTTGGAGCACAGAATCGTCCTGGCGCCGGTTAGTCAGCCCCTGGCGCAGCGACCTTACGTGGTTGAATCTGCCAACGTAGTACGGCGTTGGAAAGCGGCGTCCAACGCGGGAGACGTCCGCTTCGAGATGTACGGCTTTGGCACCTCAGATGTGGTGCTTGCGGGCCTGCAGCCTGCCAGCTACTACAAAGTTGCCAACCCCACCAGCCGTCAGGTAACCTACGCTACCAGCGACTCGAGCGGGTTCTTGCGCCTGCGCGTGCCGGTTCAGGGCTGGGCACCGCTCGAACTCAGCCTCACCACGCGCCACGGTTACCTCATGTCCTACGGACGCTACGGGGTGCTGATGCTCGTCATCGTGCTTCTTTCCGTGTACAGTCTGGCCATGGCCAAGAAACAGGCCCGGAAATTGGCGCAGGACGACGACGTGGACGAGCTGGTGCGGCGGAGACGTCCCAGCAAACGCACTCCCCGGAGGAACGGGCGATGAGCCGAATCTGCCTGATTCTGGAAGGTTCCTACCCGTTCACTGTCGGCGGTGTCGCCGAGTGGACCCACAGGCTCATTCAGGGTCTGCCCGACGAGGAGTTCGTGCTGTGGACGATTTCGCCCACGGGCAATGAGGAATTCCGGTACGAGCTTCCGGAGAATGTGGTCGAAGTAAGGCGAGTTGGGCTGGCCAGTTCGCCAGATTACGAGGCGCCCACCCGTGGAGACCGCCAGGAAGGTTGGAACGAAATCGCGGCTTTTCACCTGGAGCTGTTCGAAGGCGACTACGACCGCTTCGGATCCGTTGTGATGCAGGTTTCGGAACCGGGCACCCGGTCTCTGAATCTGCGTAATTTGCTGCGCGACAAACAAGGCTGGCGGCTGGTCACGCATTTTCACCGGCACAACATGCCGATCGAACCTTTCGTGGACTACTACTGGAGCTGGATGGCCACACACATGCCGGTGTTCAAGATGCTGCAACAGGAGCCGCCCGAGGCGGACCTTTACCACGCCGTCTCCACAGGTTACGCCGGTCTGCTCGGCGCCATGGCCAAGGTTCGCACCGGCAAACCCTTCTTGCTCACCGAACACGGCATCTACGCAAAAGAACGCGAGATGGAAATCTACGGCTCCGGCCTGGTGAAGGGCTACCAGAAAAAGATGTGGAACAAGATGTTCCGGGGGCTGGCGAAAATCGCCTACGACCAGGCCGACCAGATTGTGGCGCTCTTCGAGCGCAACCGGAAGGCCCAGATCGAGCTCGGAGCACCGCCCACGAAAACGCGCGTCATCCCGAACGGAATCGAGGTGGAGCGCTTCGCGGACATTCACCGCAACGGCCGGGAGCCCGTTCCGGAAGTCGGGTTCGTTGGGCGAGTGGCGCCAATCAAAGACGTGAAGACGTTCATCCTCGGTGCCAGAATCCTCAGGGATCGGTTCCCGACGGCGCGTTTCACCGTCGTGGGGCCTACGGACGAAAGCCCCGAGTACTACCGCGACTGCGTGGAGCTGACCAGGCACCTGGGTCTCGAAGGCCGCCTGACTTTCACGGGGCGCGCCGACGTTCGCCCCTACTACGAGCGTTTCGACCTGCTGATGCTGACTTCTGTGAAAGAGGCCCAGCCGCTGACACTCATCGAGGCCATGACGGCTGGCGTACCCATCGTGGCCACCGACGTGGGCGACGTCCGGGACCTGCTGCAAGGCGACGGACTCGTCGTGCCGCCGAAAGACCCGGACGAGCTGGCCAAAGCTGCAACCCAGCTTCTCTCCAACCCGGCCAGAGCCCGGGCCATGGCCAAGCGGGCACGGGAGCGCGCGCTTCGGCAGTACGACATCCGCAAGATCTGGCGAGACTACGCCGCGTTGTACCACCACCTGATGCACGCGTGAGGTGACCTGTGGCAGGAATCGGATTTGAACTGCAGAAGCTGATCAAAAAGGGCACGTACCTCAGCTACCTGAAGGCTTTTCTCTACGGCACCGTGCTCTCTTCGGGTCCGTGGCTTACGACCACGGCGGCGCTCATTCTGATCGGGTTCTACACGGGGGCCTACGCCGCCGAGGGCTCGGCCCGACTCCTGACCGTGACCGTCATCTACGCGTACGCGTTCTCGCTGATTCTCACAGGCCCGTGGCAAAACACCCTGATTCGCTTCATCGCCGACCGAGTTTTCCTCAAAAAGCCGGAACAGATCGTTCCGGGTTACAGAACTGCCTCCCTGCCGGTTCTTGCGCTGGGTCTGCTGGTTGGCCTCCCTGCCGTGGTGCTGATGCGCTTCTACGTTTCCCCGGGCAACACTTTGCTCTTTCGCGTGGCAGCGCTCTTCTTGCTGCTCACCCTCAGTGAGCTCTGGATGCTGATGAGCTACGTCAGCACCTCTCGGAACTACCAGCAGGTCTTCGTGAGCTTCCTGGTGGGCTCCGCCGCCAGCTTCGGCCTCGCCGTCGTGCTGATGAAGCGGGCCGACGCGAGCTGGGCCCTGTTGGGCTACCTCACCGGGCAGCTCATCATCCTCGTCCTGCTTTTCCTGATCGGGGAACGCGAGTTCGACGGCAAAGGCTGGTGGGAGCCTTCGTACTTTCGCTGTTTGAAACCGTACAGGCACATTGCCCTGGCCGGGTTGTTCTACAACGCGGGCGTCTGGGTCGACAAGATCGTCGTCTGGTTCACGCTCGGTCAGGTGGAGGGCGCTTCCATTTTCCGCTCGTGCAACACCTACGACGTCCCGGCTTTTCTCGCTTTTCTGTCGATGGTGCCAGGTCTGGCTTATTTCCTGATCATTGCCGAAACCACCTTCTACCAGTCGTACCGCAGGTTTGTCGACAGCGTGCTTCGGGACCCGCTCGTGCTCATCGATTCCGCCCGGATCGACATGCTGGAAACGGCCCAGAAAGGCATGCTCGGTCTGGCCAAATTTCAAGGCGTGTTCACTCTGGCCCTCTTCATTCTGGCACCGCAGGTTCTGAAATTCACGGGCTACGGCTGGGTTTCCGTCAATCTCTTCCGCATCTTGCTGTTCGGCGCCTTTGCCAACGTGCTTTTCCTGAACGTCGTGATTCTGATGCTCTACCTGGAACTTCGCGAGGAGGCCGCGGTGACAACACTCCTTTTCTTTGTCGCCAACGCCGGCCTCACACTTTTTTCGGTGCGTTGGGGCGCCACCTACCTGGGCTGGAGCTACCTGGTGGCAGCTGCCC
>JAADFT010000423.1 GCA_013152765.1 Calditrichota bacterium
CTCGCACTTTCATCGCGGTTCTCTCCAACCTTCCCGACGCTCATCCTGCGGCAGACGCGCCGCGGCAACGTTACCCTCTCGAGTCGGGACAACACCCCGGCTCTGCCTCCCTTCTGTTGAGGCAGTCGCCCCCAAGATCTTTCCGTCGTCAGCGAACCTGCCCGGAACGCGGCAAACAGCCTCTCGCTCAGGGTTCAGCGCAGGACAAGCGCCTTTACGCGGCGTCTTTCGTCCCCGCGCACGAGTTGAACGATGTAGACGCCGGAAACCACCGCGCGCCCAGCCTCATCTTTTCCGTCCCACACGACCTCGTGAACTCCGGCCGGCAAATGCCCTTGAAGCAGCGTCTTCACGACCTGGCCCAGCACGTTGTAGACGCGTAGCTGAACCCGCCCGGGCCGATCCAGGCTGAATCGGATGACCGTCTGCGCGTTGAATGGATTCGGGTAGTTCTGGTAAAGGACGAACTGCTGCGGCACGCTTGGTCCGGCCTCCGACGCGACGCCCGTCGGCACAAACTCGAAACGATCCTCGGCCGTAGCTTCGTACTCCCAGTCGAAGAGGAGAATGTCCCCGGGGTCGACAATGCTGGTGTCCGACTGCAAACGCAGGTGCACTTCGTAGAGAACTTCGTTCGGCGGAAGCGAACGCCCGGTGTAAGCCTGGCCGGTCGAGTCGTAGTCCGTGGCCATGACGTACAGCGTCTCCAGCCCACCGAAACGGGACGTGTCCGGAGCCCAAACCCCGTCGTAGGTGGAAAGGTACGGGTTCTCTGTGAAACACACGTTGAGGAGCCCTGCGCGTTTCCCAAGTACGACCTTCCAGGCTCGGAACGGGCTGGGCACAAACGCTGTTGGCCCGCCACTCTGCCCCAGTTCGTAGCGGAACGCCTTCTGTCCCCTCGGTGCACCAACGACCCCGTTCACGTCGATCGGGTTGGTGAACTCAAGCTCCACCTCGTAAAATCGCGACTTAGGAGCCGCGCCGAGTCGCACACCACCCAGGAGGAAACGTCCCCCGACGTTCACGGGAGCGAACGCCGTGGCGTGCCCGCCCTCTTTCTCGCGAAATGCCACGGTCTTCAGCTCCCCCTTGGGCAGGTAAGCCTCGACCACTTTGAAACCGTCGGTAACGGGAACGTTGTAGGCGTGGCGGTCCGGCGCCGGGTGGTTCGCCAGCAGCGTGTCGCCCGTCGCCTGGTCGATCAGGTTGAAACCCTTGTCCCCAGCTGCGTTGATGGAGTCGCTGACGGTAAGCAGGTAGGCGTGCCCGGTGAGCGCGGGCGGATCCACAATCCGCACCCGGAAACGCGCGTCGCTGATGCCCGCCGTGTGTACAGGAATCAGGTCGGTAGGCTCGAAACGGTAGGGTTCAACCGGCAGCACAGAGCCGATCTTCCAGTGGTGCTGAAGGTCGTCCCAGAGTTCCGCCTGCAAATGAATCGCGTGAGTGTCCGGCGCGTCCGGGGCCACGTTGAGCTCGAAAAAGGTGGTGGAATCGGACACGTCGTAGACGGGCTGGATCAGCCCGCCAGGATCTGCCCCTGGCAGGAAAAGGTGCCGCACAGGAAGTTCTGCGTAGGGATCCGACGACAGGGCCACGAAACTCACCGTCTTCACAGACTGAGAAAGCCCGTTGGAGAACACAGGAACGAGGCGCACGTTTTCCCCGGGGTTCACTTTCCCGTCGTAGTTACCGTCGTCACCGACCACGCGGAGTTCCCGGAGAGAAAGCGCTCGATTCAACGTAACCTTGTCCTCAGCGTGGTGAAATGTCAGAACGTCGCCAGAGGTGGTGGTCAGCTGCACGTCCAGGTAGAGCGCTTCCTCCCGTGCTGCGGTAGACCAGACGCCGCCCCAGATGCCGTCGCCAGCGTTTTCGTCTCCGTGAGCGCCGTCGTCGTAGAGCGGGAGTTCGGCGATCTCGGCCCCGTCGTAGGTGTGAAACTCAGCCGTGGCAGATGCAACCGCTCCCGTCGTCTGCACACGTACGTGCACGTCCACTTGATTCTCGCCGGTCCAGACGGGCTCCACGCTGGCCAGAGCCGTGACCGCAAAACGGGCACGAAACGCGTCGCGCACGAAGCGTACATTCTTCTTGAGCACCTCGATGCTGCTCAAATGCGTTTCACCCTGCCCAACCACAAAGGCGTACACGATCCGCTGCGTGTCCAGCGGCGCCAGCGTGAAAGGCCCAGTCCCCTGCATGCAGTACACGTCGCAAAGACCCGTGTACAGGTCGTCGAGCCAGCCCGTGTGAAGCAGCGGGTCGCCAGTGTTCATGAACGTTGTTCGCTGGCCCGTGAGCGGGTGAAGGTAAGGTTCACCGAAAATGTTTTCGCCCAGGAAGTTGCGGTACACCTGCTCGGCTCCGCCGGGAACGTAGCGCGGCTGGCTGAAACGCGTGTGGCCGCAGTAGTAGACGCTGTTGGAGGTCACGCCGAGCGTTTTTCGATCGGCCAGCGGCGCGTGCAGGAACTGAAAGGCCTGCTCCCCGGGAGAGGGTACGGCAGGTCCCTGCAAAAGTACCAGTCCCACAGCGGGAACGCGCGTGCCGTAGACTCCGTCGGAAGGCGCCCGGTTGTAGGCGTAGGTCAGGGCAAGACTGGTGTCGCAGCCAGTGCCGTCGTCGTTGTGGGAGCCAACGTCCGGGTCCAGGAAGAAGCCGACGTAGGCGTCCTCGACTGGTCGGGAGCCCTTGTTCACTAACGTGATGTGCAGAAAGACCGTCTGGCCAAGCGGGCTGGTCGTGTCGGCGAAAGCCCAGGCAAGCCAGCGTACCTCCAGCCCGAGCGGTGCACTGTTGTACGCCTGATTGTGGCCTCTCTCGTTCAGGTCGTTCATCACGCACCAGACCGTCTGGTCGCCGAGAATCAGTGGCGCTCCCGACTCGTCCACCGGGGCGCCGTCCGCTACCGGCCACTCTGCGTAGTCAGGGTTGTAGTTTGGACTGGAGGGGTCGGCCGAGTCGCCGCGCCGGATCCTGTAGACCCGGTACCGGGGCTTGCTCGGGTCGTCAGCGGTCCCGTCCGGCAGAATCAGACCCGGCTGGTACTCCGAATTGTAGTCGGCGCAGGCAGTGCGCACCTGTCCGTCCACTTTCCCTGCCACCCAGAGACCAGCCGTGTAAAGGACCGTCTTGTTGCTGCCAGCAGGGAAGTAGAAACCGGCGTTCCCCGTGTCCGGATGGCGTCCCAGAACTCCCCGGTTCGTCACCCAGACCGCCACGCGGTTGGCATCGAGAAGTGCAGCAGATCGCGGAAGGGGGGCAGGTGACTTGAGCAGACGCTGGGGACACTTGTGAGCCAGAGCCGTAGT
>JAADFT010000424.1 GCA_013152765.1 Calditrichota bacterium
CTGCCCGCGCGGGTCGTGGAGCTTCCCGCGGCGGGGGGTGTCCAGGCAAGAACGGCTCAGCTGTGCTCGGTCCAGGTGGAGCGGGTTCACCCCGTCAGGTTTGCCGGAACGAAGTGGGAGCTGCGGCTGAATTCCCTTGCCGGGGATCAAATCCCGGGCGGAAGAGTTACGTTGCATTCTTGGTTTCGTTCAGTAGAATTTGAGTTTGGCGCAGCAGGTTTAGATCATCGACAAAAATCCGCGTTGAGGCGTTTTCGGGGGCCTGCCGGGCGAAGAGGTGACGATGCGGCTGGAGGTGACGGCGACGAGCGTTTTCAGACGACTTTTTCTCTCGATGCTTCTGGTGGCCCTGGTGCCCCTGACGGTTGTCTCGCTCTACCTGGGTGGTAGGCTGGCTTCCGTCGGCGGGGCTGGTGTGTCGCTTGGTACGCTGTTGCCGTTCTACCTGGGCACGGTGGTGGTCGTCGCCTGGGCAGCTTACTGGCTGGCGCGTCGTCTGACGCGGCCCATCAAAGCGCTCGAGCGCGGGGCCCTGGAGATTGCGCGCGGCCGTTTCGAGTACCGCATTCCGAGCGACTCGGATGACGAAATCGGCCGCCTGGCGCGGCTGTTCAACTACATGGCCGTGGAGCTGCGTCGGCTCAACGACCTGAACATCAGCAAAATCATCACCGAGCGCAACAAGACGCAGGCCATCCTGCGCAACCTGGCCGACGGTGTGATCGTGACGGACCTGCACGGAAATGTGCTGGCGCTCAGCTCCGTGGCGGAACAGTGGCTTGGCGTGGGGGAAAACGAAGCGATCGGCAGGCCCTTGCGGGAGCTGTGGCCGAACAAGACGTTGCTGCAGCTGATCCAGACGGTTGCTCGCAATCCGGGCAGCGGCACGCGGAAGGCCGAGGTGACGACCCAGTCCGGGAGCGACTGGCGGCTGCGGGTGTTCGAGTGCAAGGCTGCTCCGGTGTTCACCGGCGACAACAGCCCGATTGGCGTGGTGACGGTTTTGCGCGACGTCACGCGAGAACGGGAAGTGGATCGCCTGAAGACTGAGCTGGTGTCGATGGTGGCGCATGAACTGCGCTCGCCGCTGACCACGATCCGCGGTTTCGCCGAGTTGCTGCGCGATCCCAGCCTGGATGCGGAGCAGGTGCAGGAGTTCGCCAACATCATCCACGAAGAGACATCTCGTCTTGGCGAGCTCGTGAACAAGTTCTTGGACATCACCCGGATCGAAAGCGGCAAGGTTCAGCCGAACAAGACGGTGGTGAACCTGGCCGAGGTAGTCACAACGGTGCTCGGCAACTACGCGGCCCTGGCTCAAGAGAAGGACATCCGCGTGGAGTGGGAACACCCGGACGAGCCGGTTCCCGTGCACGCCGACCGCGAAATGATGACCCAGCTGGTGCTGAATCTGTACTCGAACGCCGTGAAGTACAGTCCCCCGGGGCGCGTGGTCACAGTGCGGCTCGGCCAGCGGGGCAAAGAGGTTTACCTGGAGGTGGAAGACCAGGGCTACGGAATCCCGAAAAAGGATTTGCCGCACATCTTCGACAAGTTTTACCGGGCTTCGAACGTGGCGGAGCAGGACAGCGGGCCACGCGGCAGCGGACTCGGGCTGGCGCTGGTTCATCACATCGTCAGGATGCACGGGGGGCGGATTACGGTTTCGAGCGAGGTGGGCAAGGGTACGCGATTTCGCGTCACGCTGCCCGCACTTAGAGATGAGCGCAAGAAGCGCTCGCAGGTCGGTCAGGAGGACGTAGAGTCTTGGCGTGGTGCTACGGAGACGATGGATGGCTGAGAAAGGGAGCATCTTGCTGATCGATGACGACTCCAACATGGAGGTCATCGCCAGGCGCGTGTTCACGCGCGCCGGTTTCGAGTTCCTTTACGCCAAGACTGCTGAAGAAGGGTTTCAATTGATCCGACAGAACCATCCGGATTTGATTTTGCTGGACTACATGCTGCCCGACATGGACGGCGAGGAATTTCTGCGCCGCTACCAGGAATGGGACTACCCGCAGGTGCCGGTGGTCATGCTTACGTGCCGGGCCGACAAAGACGAACGCGTGAGTACGTACTTCCGCCTGGGCCTGAAGGCGTTCCTGGTGAAACCGTTTGGGCACCGGGAGCTGGTAGCGGTCGTCGAGAACATCTTGCAACGGGAGCGCGTGGACCGGGAGCTTCGGGCGCAAACGGACACCCGGGTTCGGAGCCAGGCGCAGGAACTGCCAGTCCACGAACTGCGCGAGGTGGCAGCCTCGCTGGAAGCGCTCGCCCACAGTTTGTTGCAGGGGGGCGACGGCGACCTGACGCCGGGTCAGCAGGTGACCGTGATGGCCATTTACAACGGCACGCGCAGGTTGCACAAGTTGCTGGAGAAATTCGACGCGGACGACGTGGTGGAAAACAGCGCCAAAACGGTACAGGGAGCGGAGATTCACTGATGGCGCAACCTCGTTTCCGTGTCCTGGTGGTTGACGGCAATGTCGATCACGCCACGCTGATGGCGCGGGTGCTTTCCGGCCAAATCGAGGGGGCCCAGGTAGACGTGGCCGGGTCAGCGGCAGAAGCGTGGTCCGCGCTGTCCGGCAAACGCCACTACGATCTGGTGGTGATGGAAATCGCCCTGCCGGATGGGAACGGCCTGCAGTTCTTGCGCGACATGAAAGCGCACAGCTGCGACACGCCGGTCATCCTGGTCACGGGCAGCGGGGATGAACGTCTGGCCGTGCGTTCGATTCAAACTGGCGCTGCCGACTACCTGCCGAAGACGCGAGATTTCTTTGCCGTCCTCCCCTACGCAGTGCGCCGGGTGCTGGAAACGAAGCACCTGGAGACAGAACTCGAGGACTGGCAGAAGAAGTACATGGACTTGCTGGACGGCGCCAGTGACGCCATTTGCCTGGTGGGGGCGGACGGTCGAATCGTGCGTGTGAACCGTGCGGCCGAAACGCTGCTGGCCCGTGAAGCTTCGGATCTGGTCGGCCTGCAGTACACGGATGTGCTGACGGAGGAGAGCCGGCAGCGGGTGCTGGACCAAATCCGCGGGAAACGGCGGCGTGACGTGCGTTTGAACAAGGTCGAGGCAGAAGTGGACCGCCCCGACGGCAAGGTTGTGCCGGTGGAGGTCAGCGCCTGGCCGCTCTTCCGGAAAAACCGCGTCATCGGTTACCAGGTGGTGGTGCGCGACATCACCGAGCGGGTGGAGGCGTTGCGGCGTGAACGCCAGTACGCTGAGGAGCTGCAGCAAATGGTGTTGGAGCTGCAGCGCAAAACCCGCGAACTGGAAGAAAGCCAGCGGTTGCAGGCGCAG
>JAADFT010000425.1 GCA_013152765.1 Calditrichota bacterium
GGGCTCGGGAGGGGCAAACAGCACCAGGCCGCGCAGAAGCGCGTCCCTCCGAGCCGAGCCTCACACGGAGAGACGGTAACACCACACAAGGTGATTCCCCGTCACCGAGTGGTCAGGTGACCAGGCGACATCAAACGTACCGGGAAAGAATCCGTCGCTCTGACGTAGCAGGCGTAATCGCAAACTTTCGCTGGAAGGAGGTCTTGAATGCGCAACGTGAGTTTACCTCTCCTCAGTTTCTTCCTGGGCAGCCTTCTAACCGTTCCCGCGAAGGCCCAGCCCTCTTTCACTGTACTGAAAGAGTTCCCCGCCCCTGAGGCGCGGCAGGCCGTGGCCGTGGACTCCACGTGCTTCTACGCCATCGACAACCACGCCATCGGCAAGTACGACAAGCACACCGGCCAGCGGTTGGCTCGTTGGGTCGGTCCGGACGACGGTCCAATTCACCACCTGAACAGCGGCGTTGTCATCGGTCACTTGCTGTACTGCGCGCACTCCAACTACCCGCACGTGCCGATGACCAGCTCCATCGAAATCTGGGACACGCGCACGCTCCAGCACGTCGGCAACCACAGCTTCGGCATTTACGAAGGGTCGGCGACCTGGGTAGACTACCGCGACGGTTCCTGGTGGGTGGTATTTGCGAACTACGCCACCAAGGGCGGCCAGGCGGGCAAGGATCCGAGCTGGACCACGCTGGTTCGCTTCGACTCCTCCTGGGTGCGCCGTGAGGCCTGGGTTTTCCCGGACACGGTGATCGAGCGGTTCCGCCCCTACAGCAACTCCGGCGGAAGCTGGGGACCCGACGGTTTGCTCTACTGCACCGGACACAGCCGACCGGAGCTGTACGTCCTGAAACTTCCCGCTGCCGGCTGCGCGCTCGATCTGGTGCGCATTCAGCCGTTTCCGAGTCCCGGGCAAGGCATCGCCTGGGACCGCAGCGAACCGGGTGTTCTCTACTCCATCGACCGCGGAAGACGTCTCGTGGTGGTGTCGCGACTGCAAACACGGTAGCTCCATGTCCCACCGGGGACAAATCCATGCTAATTTCCTCAACGGCCTGGACAGATCTGCGAGGTGCGGAATGCGTAAGATTTTGTTTCTACTCGTACTTTTGGGGTTAAACATGAAAACAGGATGGGCAAACGCAGCTCCTCTCGATGTTTCCAAAAGCGCGAACGGCGCAGCTGTGCATCTGCCGCAGGGGCAGGTGCAGGTGGAGTTTTGGGCGCCAAACATCGTTCGGGTCATTCACGCACCCCCTGAAGGCTACCAGGAACGCCCCAGCCTAATGGTTCTACCCGGGAGCAAGGCGTCTGTCGACTGGCAGCTCCAGCAAGGGAGCCAGGAACTCGTTCTGCGAACGGCGGCGCTGGAGGTGCGGATCGACTCCGACGGACACGTTCATTTCGCTCGACCGGACGGTCGCGAGGTGCTCCATGAAACCGGCACCGAGCTGGAACCTGCGGAAGTGTCGGGCGAGCGGGTCTACCACGTGCGCCAGGTGTTCCGTGTTCCCGCGGACCAGGCCCTCTACGGGCTGGGCCAGCATCAGGACGGCGTGATGAACTACCGCGGCCACGATGTCACGCTGGTTCAGGAAAACCGGATCGTGGCTGTGCCTTTCCTCAGCTCCTCTGCAGGTTGGGGAATTCTGTGGGAAAACTACTCCAAGACGAAATTCCACGACGGCGAAGACGGAACCTGGCTGTGGTCTGAAGTGGGCGACGGCGTGGACTACACCTTCATCCTCGGCGACAACCTGGACGACGTGATTGCGGGTTACCGGCGGCTCACGGGGAAGGCCCCCCTATTTGGTCGCTGGGCCTACGGCTACTGGCAGAGCAAGGAGCGCTACCGCAGCCAGCACGAGATCATTTCCGTGGCTCAGGAGTACCGGCGGCGGCGCGTGCCTCTGGACAACATCGTTCAGGACTGGCAGTACTGGGGCGAGCACGGCTGGAACGCCCTGGAATTCGACCGCCGGTTCTTCCCGGATCCCAAAGCCATGATCGACAGTCTGCACGCTCTGCACACCCACGTCATGATCTCCGTCTGGCCAGTGTTCGACTCCACTACGGCCGTATGGGAAGACTTCAAACGCCACAACTTCCTCTGCCGGAAACCCGACGGGTCGTACACCCGACTCTACGACGCGTACAACCCGGCGGCTCGAGCCCTGTACTGGGACTGGTTGAACCGCAAGCTTTTTTCCATCGGCATCGACGCGTGGTGGCTGGACGCCACAGAGCCCGAGTTCCAGGGGGCCACGCTGGACGAAATCGCTGAGAACGCCAAGGCCATGGGGCGCCACTACCTGGGCACCTGGGCTCGCTACCTGAACGCCTACTCTCTGATGACCTGCAAAGGCGTGTACGAGCATCAGCGTGCCACCACGGATCGCAAGCGCGTGTTCATCCTGACGCGCTCCGCCTACGGTGGCCAGCAACGGTACGCAGCGGCCACCTGGTCCGGCGACATCACCGCCAGTTGGGACGTGCTGCGCAAGCAGATCTCGGCAGGGCTGAACTTCTGCCTCTCTGGGCTGCCGTACTGGTCGATGGACATCGGCGCATTTGTGCCCAACAACCCCCTCGGCTGCCGTGATGAAGCTTACCGGGAGCTGTACGTGCGCTGGTTCCAGTTCGGCGCCTTCTGCCCCATCTTCCGCAGTCACGGTACGGGCACACCCCGCGAAGTGTGGCAGTTCGGTGACAAAGGGGACTGGGCCTACGAAGCCTTAGTCAAGATGGATCGGCTGCGTTACCGGCTCCTGCCCACAATCTACTCCCTGGCCTGGAAGGTCACGAGCGACGACTACACGCTGATGCGGGCGCTGGCTTTCGACTTTCCGCACGACCCGCGCGCCCTGAACGAGGATCGCGAGTTCCTGTTCGGGCCCTCCCTGCTCGTGGCGCCGGTTACCGAGAAAATGTACTTCGAGCACACCTACACCGGACGGTTGATTCCTTCCAAGAATCTTTTCACCGCCGACGGGCAACCCGGAGGGCTGACGGCGACTTTCTACCACGGCACGAATTTCGACACGCTGGTTGCCAGGCAGGTGTTGCCGCAGATCGATTTCGACTGGAAGCAGGCCGGTCTTCCGGAGGGTGTGCGGTCTACGTTCTTCAGCGCCCGGTTCCAGGGAGAAGTGCTGACTGAGGAACCCGGCGATTACATCTTCGCCGTGACCTCCAACGACGGCGTGCGCCTGTGGGTGGGCGACACGCTGGTCATCGACAACTGGACAGGTCACGGAGTGACCATCGACTTCGGTCGCGTGCACCTGCAGGGGCACAAGCGTTACCCAATT
>JAADFT010000426.1 GCA_013152765.1 Calditrichota bacterium
CTGACGTGTCGAACGTTGTTTCCGCGACTACAGAGCGCGAGCCGCCGCTCGTCTACCTCCGGGACGACTTCAACCGCACCGAGCTCGGGGCAGACTGGCACGTGCCGGACGGCTACGGTCTTTCGGAGGGGCGTTTGACGAACAGCGGCGCTGGCGGCAGCGGAATCGCCTACACGACGATCGGGACGGGAGCGGAAGGAGTACGTGCCGGGCTCGAGGGCTCCGGTGGTGGGGAGGCGCCGTGCTTAGTGCTTGTGCGCGGAGACAACGGTAGTGGCGTGGCCGTTCGGTACACGACCGAAAATGTGATTGCTTACGCCGTCGACGATTGGCAGGTCGATTTCAACACTGTACTGGATCAAGCTGCGCCGGCGGATGCTGCCGATCTTCTGCCAGGCGACGTCCTGGCCGTGGGGGCATCCTGGAACGGTGAGACAACGGATCTCCGCGTGTACCTGAACGGAGGGTTCGGGGCGACGCTGAACGATTCGGGGCGGTTAGGCGACGGGAGCCAGTGTCAGGCTGGACTGTGGCTACCCGGCGGGGACGTCTGGCAGGCGGATTTCTTCGAGACCGGCGTGGAACAGCGCCAGCCGGGTGAGCTGGAGCTGGTTTCCGGCGACAACCAGGAGGCCGAGGCTGGGCAACCTCTGCCGGAACCGCTTGTGACACGGGCCCGCGACGAAGCTGGAAATCCGGTCCCCGGCGTGGAGGTGGACTACCGGGTGGTGGAGGGAACCGGTAGTGTCACTTCCGACAGTTTGGATTTTGACGGCAAAATCTGGCTGGAAGCGGAGCACGCTGGACTGACGTACGAGGTGCAGGTTGTGCAGGACGCGGCGGCCAGCGGGGGAGCTTACGCAGCCACTACCTGGGACCGTCACGGGGAGTTTCAGTTCTTCGTCCAGGTACCCGAGGCTGGCTCTTACAAGCTCTGGGCGCGGGCACGCGGTGTGGACAACGTGTCCGACAGCTTCCTCGCCGTGGTCGTCGACCGGGCCGACACAGTTTACCCGGACGGCACCCGCTGGTCCATCGACATTACCTCGGACTACGAGTGGCAGACGGACGAAGACCTGGTGTTTGACCTCTCCAGAGGGGCGCACACGGTCGAGATTCTTTGTCGTGAAAAGGGCACGCGCCTTGACAAGATTCTGCTGACCTCGGACCTGGGGTACACACCCAGCGAGGCCGGTGGAGCTGAGTGGGACGACTTCGTGGTGACCGACCGTCAGGGGTTGGCGCGCGCCTGGCTGACGCTCGGCAACGAGCGCGGCGAGGTGCGCACACGGGCAGTACTGCCGTGGGCCGATTACGCAGGCGTGGACAGCGTCGAGTTTGTGGCCACAGCGACGGCCAGCACGGAGGGGACGACCTTTGCGGACGTGACGGACGCCACGGGCACGGGTGGACGGGCAACGTACGGTGGCCACGGCGTGGCGTTTGTCGACGTGGCTGGCGACACGTTGCCGGATCTGTACGTCACCAACGCGATCCGGGACGAGGAGCTGGACGACCTTTTCCTCGAAAACGTCGGCGGGACGTCATTTCAGGACAAGACGTCAGAGTACGGACTGCAGGATCCCGGCCTGTCCCACGGAATTGTGGCCGCCGACGTGGACAACGACGGTGATCTGGACTACTTCAATGGCAACACGGACAAGCCAAACCGCCTCTACATCTGGAACGGCTCCACGTTTGCTGACGAAAGTGCAGACCGGGGCATTGTGCAGGTAGACGGTGGCACGCGAGGCGTTGTGGCCTTCGATGCCGACGGTGACGGGGACCTGGACCTCTACGCCGGAAACTGGGGCGACGAAAACGAGTTCTACCGGAACGACGGTACCGGCCATTTCGCGCGGGAGGATGTGGGTGCCAACGATGCCGAGGGCAACGACTACGGTACCCAGGGCGTGACGGCTACGGATTTTGACGGTGACGGCGACGTGGACCTGTACGTAGTCATGCGGGGCACGACCAACCGCCTGTTCGTGAACGATGGCACCGGGCATTTCACGCGTGGTGAGTCGGCGGCCGGGATCGATCGTGCTGCGGCAAAGGGAAACGGCGCCACGTTTGCGGACATCGACAATGACGGTGACCTGGATCTGCTGCTGGCGGAATCGCACGAGAGCAGTGGTCAGACGGTCTACCTGCGCATCTACCGGAACAACGGCGATGGCACATTCACGGACGAGACAGACCAGCACAAAATTGAGCACGACGGCTACTCTGTCGCAGCGGCCGACATGGACAACGACGGCGACCTTGACCTGATCCTGGCGTCGACCGGTCAAGCCCCGAGATTGTTTCTGAACGACGGCACGGGACACTTTCGCCCGAACGGAAATGACGGCCTTTCGAGAGTGCTTGGCGATCCTCGGGGCGTCGCTGTGGCCGACTACGACGGCGACGGGGACCTGGACTTCTACGTCGCGGTGAAAGACGGCGAGAACCTGCTCGCTCGAAACGATCTCGACAACGACAACCACTGGCTCGACGTGCTTGTGATCGGCCCCGGGGGAGATTGGGGCGGTGTCGGAGCGAAGATCACCGTTTACGAGTCCGGCTACCTGAACGATCCCGACCACTTGCTGGGTTTTCGCGAGGTTCAGGCAGCGTTCGGCTACCTTGGTGAAAATGACCTGGTGCAGCACTTTGGTCTTAAGGGGCATCAGACGGTGGACGTGGCTGTGCGCTTTTTGGACGGCTCGGAAACGACGTTCACCAATGTGCAGGCGGACAGGCAAATCACGGTGGAAGCTCCCCACGGTGTACTTGGCGACGTGAATGGCGATGGTCTGGCCAACTCCACGGACGCGTTGATCATTCTGTCCTGCGACGTGGGGATCGACGTTTCACAGTACTGCCCGATGAACTGCGGCGACGCGAATGGTGACGGCTACGTGAACTCCACCGACGCGTTGATCATCCTATCGTACGACGTGGGCATCGACGTGCCCTACGACGTGGGTCAGCCCGGCTGTCCGGCCAACGTGGAGCCCTGCCTGGGCTGCGGCGGGAACTGAGCGAAACCACGGAATCCGTTGGGTGAAACCGAGGACAGCGTGAAAGCACAGGCCACGCGCTGGCTCTTTTCAGCTCTGGGGCCGGGGATTTGATCCCCGGGTGCCGGTGCGACGGACAGATTCGGAGGGACGCGCTTTGCGCGTCCGGATGCGATTGTGGGAACGCCGGGAGTGAACTCCCTGGCTGGGTTTGCCCGTTCGCCTGCGCGGACGGTGATGTGTGGCGAGCTTCAGCTCGCCGAAGAAGGCTGCTTTTGCCAAACCGCAGGGTCGCAGAGG
>JAADFT010000427.1 GCA_013152765.1 Calditrichota bacterium
CGCGCCAAACCCGGTCAATCCAAGGGTGTCACCGTCTTTGAGGTTGGTCAGGCGCAGGGACCGGTAGCCGATGGCGCCTGCGCAGAGGTGCGGCGCCGCTTCGGAGTCGGTGAAAACCTCGGGAATCGGGTAAGCAAACTGCTCCGGAACGGTCATCAGCTCGGCGTAGCCTCCGTTGGCGTCGCGACCGGTGGCTTTGAACTCCGGGCAAAGGTTCTCGTTGCCTGCTTTGCAGTACTTGCAGTGGCCGCAGGACGAGTAAATCCACGCGACGCCAACGCGGTCGCCAACCTTGTGGAGCGTGGCACCGGGACCCAGGGCTTCCACGCGCCCCACAACCTGGTGTCCGAGCACCTGGGCGGCGGCGTTCGTCCCTCGATTTCGTCCAGTTCGGTGTGGCACACTCCACACCGGCTAACGCGAATCAGGATCTCGCCAGGACCCGGAACGGGATCAGGAAGCTCGACGAGCCTCAGGGGCTCCCTGTTCTCGAGGACGTTGGTGATCTTCTCCAAAATCATTGCCTTCATGAGCCGTCACCTCCTTGGGAATTCCGTCGGAAAATGCTGTTCAGCAGTATGTGCTGCCAGAACCTTCAACAGACTGTACGCTGTGCCTGCTCGAAAGCTCCAGTCCGGTTCACGCGTCTTCGGGGGGCGGTGCCTCGTTGCGCTCTCGTTTTGTTGTCGTGGCTGCAGCGTTTCTGCCCCAGCTGCCGAAGAGTCGCCCGAGATGGTGAAGTTGCTTCCCCGCGGTAGCTCTCGACCTCCCCGAGGTCGGCACGCTCAGCTGACCATTCGAATCGGAATCGGGTCGGTGGCCGAACCCGCGTAAAGTGACACGTGCGGGAAGGGAATTTCGATCCCTTCCTCGTCGAACCGGCGCTTGATTTCCTCTGTGAGTGCGTTTTTCACTCGCAGGTAGTCCGCTTTTGTGGCCCACACGAGCAACTGCAGGTCCACCGATGAGCTGCCGAATCCTTTGAGAACCACCGTTGGCTCGGGTTCGTTCAGGCACTGGGGCTGGTTCCGGGCGATTTCGAGCAGCAGGTCCCGTACTCGCCCGATGTCTTCTTTGTACGCCACGCCGACGTCGATCTCCAGCCGCCGAATCGGGAACCGCGTGATGTTTGTGAGCTCGGATTTGATGATCGTTTCGTTGGGAATTCGGACGAACTTGTTGTCGAACGTCCGGATCTTTACAGACAGCATGTCGATGGACAGCACCTGCCCCGTGATGCCGTTGACGCTGACGACGTCGTCGACTTCGAAGCTGCGTTCAGCAATCAGGAAGAGGCCGCTGATGACGTTGGAAATGCTCGTTTGCGAGGCGAAGCCGACGGCCACGCCCACGATTCCGGCTGCGCCGAGCAGGTGCGACAGTTTGAACCCGAGCTCGTCCAGCACGGACACAACGACGAAACCCAGGCTGAGGTAGAGCACAGCCCGGCTGGCCAGAAGGGCCTGGTGCTGTGTGTACTTCAGGAGAAGCTGTTTTCGGACGTAGCGGCTCAGAAGAACGGACGCCGGAATGCCAGCCACGAGCCACAGAAGCGCCCGCAGCAGCGAAGACACTGTCTGGCCCGTCAGAAACGCCTGGATCTGTCCCGCGGCAAGATTGGCACTGCTCATTGCCTCCCTCCTTGGGGTTACACGCGTGTCAGAGTGCTGTTCCTTTGGTTTGTTCGTGTGCGGTCACAAAACGGCATGCTCGCGGGGACCCTCGCGACGCCGTGGGGTTCTTCTTTGCTTCCACGATTTGGTAAGTCCACGGCGAAGTCCTCGCAAGCTGGGTGTAGCGGGTTTCTGGACGAGCGACGGTGGCCCTTCGCTCAGCGGAAACGAACGCCGAGTCCAGGGAGCTCGCCTCGTCGTCCGAAAACGCGGCCCACAAAAGTGCGCGCGCTGGATTCTCGAGGAGGTGTTGTTTCTGTGACGCGACCTGCGACTCGCGGCGGCCGCTTGCGACGCTGAATCTGGGTGTGTAGTCGCGAACCCCGGTACGTGAGCGTGAGCGGTTCCAGCCAGAAACGCTGGCCGTCGCTGTACAAAGACAGATTCGGCGCCGGGATGGTGAAGTGGTCAACCTCCAGGATCTCCCGGGCTGTGTTGCTTACTCGAAACCACAGCACCGCCTGGTGGGGGAGCGCGTTCGGAGGTGCGTCGCCGTGTTGCAAATCCGAGTGGACCCAGTAGGCGAGGACTCCGTCTGTGAACGACCCGAACCAGCTCTTGGACAGGGAGACTGTAGCCAGATCGAGCAGGGCAGGGGACGAGTCGTCGGTTCGCATCTGGACCCAGAGCGGAAGCGCCACGGTCAGCTCCACTGCATGCCCCGGGGGCAGCCGGAAGGGTTGCTCCGGACGCACAACGACTGGCAGATCTGGAAGTGCCGGTACAAGAGAAACCTGAGCGTCGTCCAGCCAGAGACGAACCCACGAATCCTCGGGAGGCTGCACGTCCTCGTCGTAACTGTGGGCCACGAGAAGCTCCGAGCCCTTCTTTCGGATCCAGAGTCGAAGTTCCCCGACCTTGAGGTGTGCGGAGCGGGTCCCGGTCAGAGACAAAAGGCCCCAGGGTGATTTTCGAGTCGATTGTGTGGACACGAGTTTCTCCCCAGCTGAACACGTCCAGAAAACGCGGGTTTCTTCCCGAAACGGCGTACGAAGAGCGGCTTCGTGCGCCTGAACGTTCGGCGGCGCGAAGCCACGCTGACTTTCTTCCCCCGGCGTCTGCTTCCAGGGTGTGCCGTCGAGCCCTGAAACAACTTACCGAGGCGAGGCCCGCGCGCCCGGCGAAAAGGCCTACGCGGGCGGCAAATCGACGTCTACAGGCTGGCCAACGACGCGAAATCGTGTTGTGAGGACTTCCGTCGTTTGTGCGTCTGCCTGACCGGAGAAACCGGGTTGTTTGCCCCCGACGCTCAGAAGGAACGTCCCGGGTTCGAGCACACGACGTCCGTCGTCAGTGAACACGGCGAGCTGCCAGGGTTCCAGCGTGAACGTCACCTGTGCCCGTTCGCCCGGTTGCAGGTGAACTCGCTGGTAGCCCTGCAGGGAGCGAATCGGTGTGCGAACGGATGCTTCCTCTGCGGTCACGTAGAGTTGAACCACTTCGTCACCGGATCGCTCGCCAGCGTTCTCGACCTCCACGGACACCGGGACGGACTCCCCGGCGCGAATCTCGTCGGGAACAGTCAGGTTACGGTAGACAAAACGTGTGTAGCTCAGCCCGAAACCGAACGGGTAGAGAACCTCGCCGCGGTAGAAACGGTAAGTTCGATTCTCCATTCGGTAGTCGTCGAAGGGAGGAAGGTCGTCGGCGGACCGGTAGAACGTTACAGGCAAACGGCCACCGGGGTTCACGTCGCCGAACAACACGTTGGCGACGGCTTTGCCACCGGATTCGCCCGGGTACCAGGCTTCCAGAATGGCAGGTACATGTTGGCTTGCCCATTCCACGGCCAGAGCGCTCCCGTTAAAGAGGACGAGTACGGTCTTGGGACACCGTTCGACAACTTGCTCCAAGAAACGCTGCTGGGTCGGGGGGAGGCAGGGCGATGTCCAGGCGGTCGCCACCGCGGAATCCGGGAATGTCTACGGGCATCTCTTCGCCCTCCAGGCGGGGCGAGAGACCGAGTGCCAGGATCACGACTTCTGCCCAGGCGGCCACGTCCAGCGCTTCGCGAACGCGGCTGGATTCCGGGCGGGACCACACTAACTGGAGGTCCGCGCGGTGCTGCGTGCCTGCTTCGGCGCTCTGAAATTCGACCAGCAACGGCACGGCGCGTCCACCCTCCAGATGGACGCGCTCGTACACGACCTTGCGTTTGTGGTGTTCGTCGCTTCGTACGATTTCCCGCCCGTCCAGGACAATCCTGAAAGTCTTGAACCCGTACGCTCCGATTGTGTAGTCGCCCGTCTCCGGCACAAGCAAAAAGCCCTCCCAGCGAGCGCTGAATGGTTTGTCCCGGAATTCGGGAAGCGGCGGGTTGACGGTGGAGACGACGCGCAGTTCCGGTTCGATTCGTTCCAGAACCGGTTGTCCCCGAAACTCTCTGTTGTCAAAGTACGTCGCACGAAGGCCGGTGGGCGCGTCGGGCGTTGCGTCCGTCCGAAGCGCCGAGCTGGGTACGCGCTCAAACGCAGGCATCCCTTCCGCCAGGTCGGGGCCGAGCGCGAAACGCACCTCGGCGGTTTCGCTCAGCTTCTCGCGCAAACCGTCAAGCAGCGTCCACGAGCGAGAAGGAGTCCCTTCGTAGTTGCCCACGAGCACCAGCTCGTCGTCCGCGTTGGGACCCAGCACGGCCACGCGTTGAACTGCCCTGTCAAGGGGCAGGAGCCCGTCGTTTTTCAACAGAACCGTGGACTTGTGGGCTGCTTCCAATGCCAGAGCGCGGTGCTCCGGACAGTTTACGACCCAGAACGGCGTGTGGGCGTGCGGCACACGTTCCGGTGGATCGAACATGCCCAGGCGGAAGCGAGCCGTGAACAGACGACGCAGCGCGGTGTCCACATCCTCCTCCCGAATGAGTCCCTGACGCACGGCCTCGGCCAAAGCCAGGTAAGCCCGTTCGCCGCACTCCAGGTCAGTTCCCGCAAGAAGCGCGCGGGCGGCTGCTTCCACCTCGCTGCTGACCAGTTTGTGGCCGCGCCAGATGTCGTCGATGGCTCCGCAGTCCGACACCACGTAGCCGCGAAATCCCCACTCTTCGCGCAGAATTTGCTGCAGGAGCCGCCGACTGGAGCAGCAGGCCTCGTGTAAAGTCCGGTTGTAAGCGCACATCACAGATTCGGCCTCGCCGCGTTTGACGCTCAGCTCAAACGCTGGCAGGTACGACTCGCGCAAGTCGCGCTCGTCCACGACGGCGTCGAACCGGTGGCGTTCCGGTTCGGGACCACTGTGCACGACGTAGTGCTTGGGGGTTGCAACCGTCTTGAGGTACACTGGGTCGTCGCCCTGCAACCCGCGCACGAACGCAGCCCCAAGCGTGCCGGTCAGGTAGGGATCTTCACCGTAGGTTTCCATTCCACGGCCCCAGCGGGGGTCTCGGAAGAGGTTGACGTTGGGTGACCAAAAAGTGAGCCCCTGGAAAATCTCGCGGCGACCGTTCCGAACGAACTCGTGGTGTTTGGCACGGGCCTCGTCGGAAATGGCCCTGGCCACGCGGTCCATCAGGTCGACGTCCCAGGTGGCTGCCAGGCCAATCGGTTCCGGGAACACCGTGGCCACGCCGGCCCACGCTACGCCGTGCAGGGCCTCGTTCCACCAGTTGTACTGAGGAAGCCCCAAACGCTCCACGCCCGGAGCCGCGTGAAGCATCTGGGCCACTTTTTCTTCCAGCGTCAGCCGCGAGATGAGGTCGTCAACCCGTTCTCTCAGTGGCAGATCGGGATTCCAGAAAGGCAGGTCCTTCGGATTTTCCGGATTTTCGGGCATGTGCTCCGATCCTCGTGTTTTGGTGGTCGCTGTTTGAGGTCCGCTGTGCCAGGATGCCGAGAAAATGCCCTCGCGCAGTGTCCCCGGTCTGAACCGGGCGCGCAACTGCTCTGCCGCGGCCAGAGGTTTTCCGGCCGTAGAAGCCCGGCACTGCCGCGCGGAAACAAAATCCGCGTGGCAGGGTAGAGGCCGGGGCGAACTACTCGAACTGGATTCGAGGTCCCACGAGCTCTGTGGTAACCTGACGGACTTCGGTTGTCCAGGCGTCGGCCAGACCGCGGAAGCCAGGCTGCTTTCCGCCCACGCTAAGGGTCAGACGGCCCGGCTCGAGCACGCGTTTGCCATCCGCGTTCACGTAGGCCAGCGCCCAGGGGGAAATCGCGAGCTGGACGTTTCGTTTCTCACCGGCCCTCAGGTGGATGCGCTTGTAGGCTACCAGCCAGCGGATTTCCCTCGCTCTCGGGTTCTGCGCGTAAACCTGAACAACCTCGTCCCCGTCGCGACGCCCGACGTTTTGCACCTGAACGCTCAGACTCAGGCTGTCGCCGATGTTTACGGTCGAGGGCAGCTCCGGCTTTCCGTAGCGGAAGCGTGTGTAGCTCAGTCCGTAGCCGAACGGGAAGAGAGGCTGGCCGCGGAAGTACCGGTACGTGCGTCCAGCCATGCCGTAGTCGGTGAAATCCGGGATCTGGTCCACGGACTTGTAAAACGTGACCGGCAGGCGTCCGCCTGGATTCACGTCGCCGAACAGAACTTCCGCCACTGCCTGGCCGCCCGCTTGACCCGGGTACCAGGCTTCCACGATGGCGGGCACGTGCTGACTGGCCCAGTTCACAGCCAGCGCGCTCCCGTTGAAAAGCACCAGCACAACGGGTTTGCCGAGTGCAGCGACTTTTTCGAGAAACAGCTCCTGCGGCTGGGGCAGCCCGAGCTCTGTGCGGTCACCGCCCTTGAAACCCGGGATCTCGATTCGCCGTTCTTCGCCTTCCAGCCGGGGCGAAAGACCCAGGGCCAGGATGATGACGTCGGCCGCCTTGGCCGCTGCCAGGGCTTCGCGCTCACGCACAGCGGCGGGTCGCGACCACAGGAGCTGCAAACTCGGTCGCTGTTGCGTGTGCGGCTGAATGCCGTTGTACTCGACGGTGATCGGGTACCATTTGCCCGCTTCCAGCGTGAGCTTTTTGTACCGCAAACGCGGGTTCACCCTGCCGCTGAACTTCACCAGCTCGGAGTCCGCAAAAACGATCCTGAAGCCACGAAAACCGTACGCC
>JAADFT010000428.1 GCA_013152765.1 Calditrichota bacterium
GAGCACGCGCTGGAAATGGTGGACGCCGGGGCCGACATCATCGACGTAGGGGGTGAGTCCACACGGCCCGGGGCGGAGCCGGTGTCTGCGCAGGAAGAGCGTCGACGTGTGGTGCCGGTCATTCGGGCGCTGCGACGCCAGAGCGACGTGCTCATCTCAATCGACACGTACAAAGCTGAGGTTGCGCAGGCCGCTGTGGATGCCGGGGCTGACATTGTCAACGACATCAGCGGGCTCGGCTTCGACGATGGGATGCCCGAAGTGGTGGCCGCCAGCGGCGCCGGACTGGTGCTGATGCACATCAAAGGTACGCCGCGCACCATGCAGCGCAACCCCGTGTACGGCGACGTGATTGGCGAAATCTCAGACTACTTTGCCGGGAGACTCGGGAAGGCCGAAGAAGCGGGGATTTCCAGGGAGCAGGTTGTGCTGGACCCGGGGATCGGCTTTGGAAAACAACTGGAACACAACCTGGAGATTTTGCGTCGGCTGAAAGAATTTCGTAGATTAGGGCGACCGCTTCTGGTTGGACCTTCGAGAAAATCCTTCATCGGGGCGATTCTGGATTTGCCGCCCGACCAGCGGTTGGAAGGAACGGCTGCGGCGGTTGCCCTCTGCGTAGCTGGTGGCGCAGACATCGTTCGAGTGCACGACGTTCCGGAAATGACACGAGTTGTCCGGGTTGCGGATGCCGTCGTGCGTGGGCTGTCGTCAACAGCGGGAGCGTAACGTGATTCTGTTCAAAATCGGTTTCCTGCGCTTTACGGTGATCGACCTGCTGGACGTTCTGGCGATCACCTACATCCTGTACAAGCTCTACTTCTTCGTGCGGGGCTCGCGGGCGGCGCAGATGACCGTCGGTTTCATCCTCATTTTGATCGCTTCCGTGATTGCGCCCCTTTTGAACATGGCCGGCATGACCTGGATTTTTCGCAACCTGCGCACCGTGTGGCTGCTGGCGTTCGTCGTGTTGTTTCAGCCGGAGCTCCGTCGGCTCCTGATCCGGCTGGGGCAGAGCCAGATCATCCGCTTCTTCGTCCAGGTTCAGGAGCACAGGGTGATCGAGGAGGTGGCGAAGGCCGCCTTCGAGCTTTCCAAACGCGGCTTGGGGGCCCTCATCGTGCTGGCACGCGAGACGGGCCTCAAGACAATCGTGGAGACCGGAGTGCCGCTCCACGCGGAAGTGTCTGTGCCGCTGCTTGTTTCGATCTTCAACCTGCGTTCGCCGCTGCACGATGGGGCCGTGGTGATCCAGAACGACATGGTGGAGGCGGCCAAGTGCTTGCTGCCACTGAGCCAGAATCCGGACATCGACCCGAGCCTCGGTACGCGCCACCGCGCTGCACTGGGCCTGTCCGAGGAATCGGACGCCGTGATCGTGGTGGTTTCGGAGGAGACCGGCAGCGTCTCCGTCGCAATGGACGGTGAGCTGAAGCGCAACCTCGACTACCAGAGTCTCCGCAGAACGCTCAACGAAGCCTTCAACATTCCCACCGAACAAACTGAGCGGGCGTAAGCCCGCAGGCTTTTGCTCGGCTCGCAAAACATGTCCTCCAGGGTTGACCAAGACGGGATCTTTCTTCGCAGGACAACGGTGTCAACTCGATTTCGGTCGATGCTACGTGTTGGCCTGGCCGTGGCTTTTTTCTGCCTGGGCCTTGTGTCTCAGGATGCGCTGGGGCGCGAGGGGTGCACAACGGCGGTCATCAGCGGAAAGGCAACTCCGGACGGACGGCCGCTCCTGTGGAAAAACCGCGACACCAGCTACCGCGACAACGCTCTTGCGATTCTCGATGGTCCCAGGTACCGCTTCCTGGCGCTGATCAACGCGGGTGATTCGAGCCAGGTGTGGGCTGGTGTGAACGAGGCCGGCCTGGCGATCATGAACGCGGAAGCGCTCGACACCGAAGGCGACAGCGTGGACACGGAAGGCTTTTTCATGCGGCGCGTGCTCGGCACGTGTCGGACGGTGGCCGAGGTCGAGAGCGTGCTGGTTCGCACGGATCGTTCCGGTCGCGGCACAAAGTCGAACTTCGGCGTGATCGACGCCGAAGGCGGTGCCTGCTACTTCGAGGCTGGCAACCACACGTACGCGCGCTACGACGCCGCCAAGACCGAAATGGGCTGGTTAGTGCGCACCAATTTCGCCCAGACTGGCGACGGTAACGGTTCGGGCTGGTTTCGCTACGCAAGGGCGAGGGAGCTTGTCGGGAGCCTGGCGCAGGGAAATCAACTCACCCTTACGGCCCTCCTCTGGACGGTGGCACGCGATCTGGCCAGCCCCTGGGGTGATCCGCGACCGTTGCCTTTTGCGGGTCGGTTCGACGCCGCACCTCCGGGTTGGGTCCAGACGCGCTGGTCGATCAACCGGTACCGAACCGCAGCGTGCAGCGTTTTCCGGGGTGTGAAGCCGGGCGAGGATCCAAGGCTGACAACCTACTGGGTCATCCTCGGTGAGCCTTTGTTCGGAGCCGCGGTGCCGGTGTGGCTGGCTGCGGGAGAAGTGCCCGGGCCTCTTGCCGGACACCCGATTTCCAGGTTGAACCGGCAGATCCAGAGTCTGGAGGACGCGGCCTACTCCGACTCGAGTCGCCCGTCGTGGTTCAACACCAGGAGCCTTGGGACGCGGGACGCCGGTACATTGCAGGTGCTGCGGGATTTTGAGAAGCGCTGGACGTCCACGGTTGAAGGGGCTCTCGGGCGCATGCGAGTTCATGGCGTGGATGTGGACTCCCTGCGAGCGATTCAAAAACGCGCTGCGGGCGAGTTGAGCCGTTTGTTAGAGAAACTCGGAGCGACGCAATGAGATACTGGCGAAAGTCGACGTGGCTTCTCGCCCTGACGTTCTTGCTTGGCGTTGTGGGGTGCCAGAGCGAGAAGCCGATTGGAGACGCGATGGGACAATTGCGAACGCTGGAGAAGAACGGGGACTTTGCGCGTGCTGAAGCGGTGATCGACAGCCTTCTCGGGGCTGCTAAGCTGGACTCGGCGACGCGTCGAAAGCTGCTTTGGGATCGGGAGCGTCTGGCGCGCATTCGGCAGGACTACAACCTGACCAGGCAGGAACTCCTGAAAGAGCTCCGGAGGCGGGTAGAGAATTTCAAGGATGCCGAGCTGGACGAGTGGGAACGAGAGGGGAAGTTCGACGTCCGGCTCATTGACGGCGAAAAACGTTACCTCTACGCCAGCGTGAGCAACCTGTTCTGGCGCTACCCGGAGATTCGAGCGCGGCGTTTGCCGAAGGAAAACCGCTGGGATTCGGAGCACAG
>JAADFT010000429.1 GCA_013152765.1 Calditrichota bacterium
GCAGCTTGCGGAAATCCAGGCGGTTACCGCGGGAGGCGCTCTAACTTACCCGAAAGTCGAAATCTCTGCGGCCGAGCAGGCCCACATTCTCGACGCGCCGACAGAGCCTTTGAAAATGGCCCTGAAAGCTTACCCCAACCCGTTCAACGCGTCGACACGGATTACCTTCTCGCTGCTTCAGTCAACCCGGACGCAGGTACGGGTCTACGACGTTCGCGGAAGACTGGTGGCTACACTCGTCAACGCTAACCTCCCTGCTGGTAACCACTCCGTCGTGTGGCATTCGACGGATCAGCGTGGAAACCCCGTTCCTTCCGGAATTTACATCTGCCGGCTGGAGGCAGGCGGCGAGCGCCTTACTCGAAAGATTCTGCTCGTCCGCTGAGCCATCAATGGAAAGGGCGATCCGCAGTGGATCGCCCTTTTCGCAGGTGGCGGGAATGTGTGGGAATCGAACCCACCCCCCGACGCCTAAGCGCCGGGGCTACGGATTTGAAGTCCGCGGGGCCCACCAGGTGCCCTTCCATTCCCACTGTGCAGCCGCTCGTTTAAATGTAGCCACAGACCGTCTTAAAAGCAAGCTCTTTGAAAGAGCCTCTGAAAGACATCAGGTCTTGGCCGACTCTCCCAGCTTTCTCATGTCCCCTACGCGGTGCGTGACACCCAGTTGATCGAAGTACGTGAGCAACCCCAGGGCGTAGCGGCGCGTTGTGCCGAGCATCTCCCTGAACTCGCTGACGCTGAACTCCCGCTCGCCGCCAGTTAGTTCTACCAGTTTTCGCTTTGCTTCCTCAGCTTTCTCCGCTGGTAAAAACACGTCGTCACCAAGTGGAACCAGCTCGCCGACCGCAGCCAGGGCCTGCAACACGGTCAGAACTTCCTGGGCAGGCACTCTCAGGGTTTTAGCAAGATCGCTACTGGCGGGAGGACTGAAGCCCGCCTTTTGTAACTCGCGCAGCACAACTTCCCGCAGCCGCTCTTGCTCCTCACTTAAAGTCACTGAGTGCGACGCAAGACGCACCACTGGGCCTTCTTCCACAACCTCGCCCGAGGCTTTTGCCCTCGAAAGGACCGCGTCGAAAACCAGATTGTCCAGCTCCCTACCAAGTTTTTCCTGAAGGGCAGAACGGTTCATGCCCTTCTGGGTTGGTTTGTCCTGGTGGTAGGCCTTCAAGATTTCCTTGAGTTCGTGTTCAAGACGCTCGAGCACACTGGAGTGCAGGTAAAGTTTCTGGTTTCCACGCGTCAGTTCGACGATTCTACCTTCTGTTACCAGCTGACGGACTACCGGTTCGATTGTGGCAGGTGAAAGCGTCAGCTGCTGCGAAAGCTCGCCGATGCTCACTGCCCGCACGTCGGCCGACTGGATCCGGCTTTGCACAGCACGGTTCAAATCCTCGCTCGCCTGCTCTTCGAGAAATGCCAGGCCACCTTTTCTGCGACGGCGGCGTGGCGGGTAGAGGTCAAGGATTACCCCGCCGCCGATGGTTACCAGTGGTGAGTAGCTGCGAATCACGAACGGAGCGCCCCAGTTCGCCACAACGTCTTCCTCCAGGCGAAGCTGGGCGAAACTTTCTTCGCCGGGCTGCAAAAGCTCGCGGTCCAGCAAGGCAACGCGACACAGGTACTCCCCTGTCCCAAGATGCAAACGCACGCGAGCCAGATGCTTGAGCGGCCGCGACGCGCTTTTCAAAAGCCGCAGTTTGACATCCAGGTAGCGCGTGGGCCTGTAGATGCCCTCCTGCACGAGCACGTCACCTCGCTGAATCTGCTCCTTTTCGACGCCCATCAAGTTCAGGGCGGCCCGCTCCGCGATGTTCACCCGTTCCACAGGCTTTCCGTGGCGCTGCAAGCCACGCACTCTCACGTCGATCCCGGACGGCAGAATCTCCAGACGATCCCCCACGGCGGCCGAGCCGCTCAACACCGACCCGGTCACGACGGTCCCGAACCCGCGAATCACAAAGGCCCGGTCAATGGGCAAAAAGAAAAAGCCACGGTCCTGACGCGGCGGCACCTGAGCAATGTGCTCGTCGATGACCCGACGCAGCTCCTCGATGCCTTCGCCGGTCTGGGCCGACACCTCCACCACAGGTGCGCCCTCGAGAAAGGTACCGCGAACCAGTGACTCCACATCCTCGCGCACCAGAGCGAGCCAGTCTTTGTCCACCAGATCGATCTTGTTGATCGCAATGATGCCCTTGCGAACGCGCAGGAGGTCGAGGATTTCCAGGTGCTCCCGGGTTTGTGGCATGACACCGTCGTCGGCCGCTACAACCAACAGGACAAAGTCGATCGTGCTGACCCCCGCGACCATGTTCTTGATGAAACGCTCGTGGCCGGGCACGTCGATGATTGCCGCGTGGTCGCCGAGAAAAGCAAAGCCGAGGTCAATCGTCAGCCCGCGCTCTTTTTCTTCCTTCAGGCGATCAGGATCCGTACCAGTGAGCGCCTTGACGATGGCGCTCTTGCCGTGATCCACATGACCAGCCGTGCCGATGATGACATGTCGAGAAGCTTCAGACATCGTGGTCACCGTCGTTGAGTTTCTCCTTCCGGTCGCAAACAGGCCCTGCTGCACCTGGAACTCAGCCCAAGCGAAAGCCAGCCTGGATTTTCGACAAATACCGCGCAGCAGACCCTCGCACAAGAATTGCGCCGCATTTCAGCCTGCCTGACCAGGTCCAGCGCAGCAGGTCCACACATCCCCCACAGTTGGGAGCCAGAGTTCAGGGTTTAGAACCAGCCAGGCGACCTTTTTGTTTCTCAGCAAATCAGAACCTGCCACCCGGCCTGAGGGTACAACAGACAGGCGCTCTGACCAAAACCAGCAATCCTTCAAGATGAGGCGAACCGTGAAAATCCACCTGTTTGCTCCCCTGCTGGCGGTTTCGCTCTTCGCCGCTTGCAGTACTTCGCCGACAGAGCCAGCCGACCAGCAGCAATTCAGCGGGAAGTGGCACGTAACCTTTTTCAACACGGGAGCTACGCAGAACCCGTCCGGGACTTTCGAATTCAAACAAGAGGGCGACAGCCTGACTGGTCGGTTCGCTCTGCCCGGAAAGAACGCCGTGTCAATCGAGCACGGCTTTGTCAGAGGGGATTCGCTGTTCTTTCGGATGCGTACGAACCTGACTGCCGATGCTCCCCGTTACCTCTACATCCTGAAAGGCTGGCGCCAAAAGGGTTCACAGGACATTGAAGGGACCTGGTGGTACACACGAGGCGAGGGTACGTGGACGGCCTCGCGCTTCTGAAGCGAG
>JAADFT010000430.1 GCA_013152765.1 Calditrichota bacterium
ACGTGCGTTTGAGCAGACTCAGGCCGCCTTGTGTTCCTCACACCCGCCTGCCCTTTTGGTAAACGCTGAGCTGCCCCGTACTTCCGCACGACTGTCGTGCACGCTCAGCCGTGAACCAGCCCGTTCCTGTGCACTTCTGAGACAACCTGTGCAAGTGTTGCACGAGTCAAGGCTGCCGTCGGCAGCAGCCCCTTTCATCACAGTCATCCGTCCCGTCTGTACAACAACTAACCGTTCTCGCAAAATCAGGCCGGCTTTTTCCTTGGAACGTCGCACGGCTGTTCGTACATTAAGAAACAGATGGTTTCGCGCTCGCGTTCAGCGCGGCTTCACAACAAGAAAAACACTTGGCCCTGGTGCGTTTGCCCCGTTTGGGCCACCGAAAGAGCTGTACCAATTCGGCCTTGCAGAGAAACGGTTGCAGCACTCAAATCCAAGGTTTACAAAGACCGGACCACTCGTGAAGGTTTTCTCGATAACATCTCGCTACATTTTACGCGAACACGTTCCACCGTTTGTTTTCGGGTTCGCGCTCATCACGCTGATTTTTCTGCTCAATCTGGTTTTCCGCGAACTCGGACGGATTTTGAGCAAAGGGCTACCCGTTGGCATCATCGCGGAGTTTTTCGCGCTGAACCTGGCCTGGATCGTGGCCCTCGCAGTACCGATGGCCGTCCTGATGGCCGTCCTCATGGCGTTTGGCAGGTTCTCCTCCGACAACGAGATTACCGCGTTCAAAGCGGGTGGCGTAAGCCTTGTCCGCCTGATGCGACCTGTTCTTGTGGCGTCTGTGCTGCTCGCGCTTGCCCTGATCTGGTTCAACAACCATGTCCTGCCCGACGCCAACCATCGGCTGCGCCTCCTGGCAGGCGACATTTCTCGAAAGCGGCCGACGCTGGAGCTTCAGCCAGGGGTGGTGTACCGAGGCATTCCGCATTACGCGCTGGTCGCGCAGAAAATCGTCGAGCGCGAAAATGTGTCCATGGCCTGGGATGTCATCATCGACGACCACAGCCAGGAGAACGTGCGCAAAACGATCACCGCAGACAGCGCAGAAATCCGCGTTGACCCAAAGACGGGCTTGCTCTACCTCACTCTTTACAACGGCGAAATTCACGAAGTGCACCTTGACGACCTGAGCTCGTACCGCCGCTTGAAGTTCCCCCGGCACCGGATCACGTTGCAAATCCCGGGAATGGTGCTTGTGCGGAGGGAGTCTGACTACCGCGGGGACCGCGAAAAGAGCGCCTCCATGATGTTGAGCGAAGTGAAGAAATACCGGGAGAAAATCGCTGAAAGGAGGGAGCAAATCAAGCGATCGGCCGAGCTGGTTGCGCGGCGCTACATGCCCTGGCTGGGGTCGCAAGATGAGAAAGTGCCGAGCTTCTGGAGCAAACCTGATCTTCGGCAGGCGCGCGCCCAACACCAGCAGCTTCTCGGTCAGATCGAGACAGAGCAGGCCGTCATCCGTAGCTACCGACGTTCGATCAACAGCCTGATGGTTGAGGTACACAAGAAGTACTCGATACCCGCAGCCTGCATCGTGTTCGTGCTGGTGGGCGTGCCTCTTGGCGTCATGGCCCGCCACGGTGGGATGGCCGTGGGAGGAGGCATCGGACTGCTTTTCTTCTTGCTGTACTGGGCTTTTCTGATCGGCGGAGAAGAACTGGCTGACCGGGGTTACGTTACGCCTTTCGTCGCCATGTGGTCGCCGAATTTCATCGTAGGTGCAGCTGGTGTTGTTCTGCTCGTCCGCTCGGTGCGGGAAACGTCATTCATCCAGTGGCACCGCATCGCGACAAAGCTTCATCTCGCACACGAGGACGAGGAGGCAGCCACGTGAAAATTCTTGATCGGTACATCTTGCGCCGCTTCCTCTCCGCCGTGTTCTTCGCGCTCATTGCGTTCACAGTGATCTTCGTTGTGGTCGATCTGATCGAAAATCTCGACAGGTTCATCGACCACCAGGTGCCCCGCCACGTCGTGGCAGCTTACTACCTCTACTACCTGCCGTACATCATGACGCTCATTTTACCTGTGGCCATGTTGCTGGCGAGTCTGTTCAGCATCGGTCAGATGGCCCGGTTCAACGAACTGATCGCCATCCGCAGCTCCGGCGTCTCCATCTACCGGATTCTGGCCCCGGTGTTCATCGCCGCGTTTTTCGTCAGCCTCGCCGACTACTACTTTTCCGAAACGGTAGTCCCCATCACAAACGATCACAAGTTCCAGATCAAGCGAACCTACCTGGACCGAGTTCCAAGAAGCGTGCAGATCCGAAGAGCAAATGTTTACATTCAGGACACATCGGATCGCCGGATTTTCATCGGCTTCTTCGATCCGCGCGAAAAAACCGGCCACAATGTGAGCATCCAACAGTACAAGGGCAGCCGCATGGTCAAACGCTGGGACGCTCGCCGCCTTGTTTGGGAGGATAGCAGCTGGGTGCTTGAGGCTGGCTACTTGCGCGATTTCGAGGCAAAGGGTGAGCAGGCTCAGCCGTTCGACAGCATCCGCTTCGCCGGGCTAAATTTCCGGCCGGCAGATCTGGCAAGTGTCCAAAAACCACCCGAGGAAATGTCGTACAGGGAACTTAAGCTCTTCATTCGGGAAGTCAAACGGAACGGCGGGAATCCGAGGCAGTGGCTGGTAGATCTTTACATGAAAATTGCTTTTCCGTTTTCAAATCTGATCATCGTGATGTTTGGAGCGCCGCTTGCCTCTACAAAACGCCGCAGCGGTGCCATGGTGGGATTCGGAATTAGTCTGGCGATCTGCTTCCTGTACTTCGGGATTATTCGGATTGGCCAATCCCTTGGCCACAACGGCCGCCTTGCTCCCTGGCTGGGGGCCTGGCTCGGCAATCTTCTGTTTGGCAGCGTGGCTGTCTATTTGCTTTACCGGGCTGAGAGGTAAGACCCTACGGGTTGAATCGGTAACGGTCGTACTGACGGCTGGTCTGGGTACTCGCTTTCTGCAGCAAGCGAACGTCCAGCCGGTCGATCTCGAACCGTACTCCCTGGTGGATCGAGTCAATCGTAACCACCAGCCGACGGGAACCCCTGATTTCCTCCAGTCTGCCCATGATGCCCGTGAGCGGTCCCCGCACAATTTCCACCAGATCCCCTACCGAGAATGGCTCGCAAGCTTCAGCTTCGGGAAATTCCCTCAAAATTCGCTTGATCGTTTCGATCTCTTCGTCGCGCACGATTGCGGGCCGCCCGTTGAAGCTCACGAACCGCACCGCACCGTACGTTTGCAGCGCTCGAACCCGCTGCTTCTCGTTCGTGTGCACAAACACGTAGCAGCGGAAAAGCGGCTCTTCTACCAGTTTGCGCCTGTCGCTCCACTGCCGCCACACTCCACGGAGTGGCAAGTAAGACTCGATCCCCTTCTCGCGCAGTTGCAGATCTACTTTTTTCTCGTGACGCGACTTTGTGTAAAGAGCATACCAGTGGAGAGTGTCCGGTGACTCGTAGAGCATCGTCAAGCCTGATTGGTTTCGTCACGTAAGAGAAGGGCCGAACCGCAGACCCGTTCTGGTGTCGGTCTGGAGTCTGTCTCAGCTACGTTTCAGGTAGTAGCTAAATAGTGCGTACGCCTGCACGATCACAGCGATCCGCCACACATACTCGAGAACACGTTTGAAGCCGTATCCTCTCCCCGCACGAATCACCACAGTGTCGCCAGGTCGCAATGTGGGTAAAAGCGAGCGGTCCCCCTGCTCCAGGTACTTCTGCAGATTTACGGTGAACACTGTAGGTTCACCTTCCTTCGTCGTCCCCCGGATCAGTTGAACGCGTTTCAGGCTCGCCTCCTCAAGGGGGCCACCAGCGTACGAAATCAGCGAGACAAGATCGGTCTTCACAGGCACCATGTACTGCCCGGGCTTCAGGACAAAGCCCCAGACGTTTACGTTCATCAGGAGCTCTTCGGATGTACCTCCGAGGGAACCCAGGTAATACCTGGCCGCACCTTGGGTACTCGCAGCTACCTTCTTTTGTCTTTCCTTCTCCTGAGCATACGCACCCGCTGAGGCGATCAAAAGCCCAATGATAACTACTGTAAGAAATGTTCTCGCCGACCGCATATGTTCCTCAGCCATTCATAAGCGATTTCAAAGCTGTGCTAGTCTGTTCCCTTCAGGGATCTCAATAGTGTGTACGCTTCTTCTTGCGTTTCTTGACCTTCTTCTCGCCGTCACGAGTGTAATAGTAATAGTGATAGTAATAGTAGTAGGATCCGTACAGGTTTTCCACCCGCACGCCGTTCAGAAGACCGCCAAGGACATGCGCACCAACCTTTTTCAGCGATTCGTGAGCTCTTACGGTGGCTTGCCGGTCCGTCTTGCCCGCCCGCACAACGAGTACAGTTCCATCTGTCTCTGTGGACATAACCGCTGCATCGGTCACGGCCAGGACCGGCGGGCTATCCAAAACAACAGCTTCAAATTTCTCAACGGCCTCAGCAAGAAGACGCTTCATCGCTTCGGAACCGAGCATTTCCGAAGGATTCGGCGGCAGTGGACCGCAGGTCAGCACGTACAGATTCTCAATCTCGGTGTTGTTAACCACGTCCTCGAGACGTTCCCGTCCGACCAGACAGTTGGTAAGCCCCTTGTTGCGGTCAAGATTGAAAACCCTGTGCATTACGGGCCGCCGAAGGTCTGCGTCCACAAGCAATGTCTTGTAGCCCAGTTGGGCGAATGTAATGGCCAGGTTGGCCGCGGTTGTAGACTTACCTTCACCAGGCCCCGGACTCGTGATCAGCAGCGATTTGATCGGCTCGTCCGGCCGGCTGTACTGAATGTTTGTACGAACTGTTCTGTAGGCCTCAGAAATCGGCGATTTAGGCCTGAAGTGAGCCACCAGACGCCGAGATAGCTGTTGGGCCTCTTCATCGCCGTTCGACGCCCCCATGCGTAACCTGAGGCGGCCGTTGTTTTTGGAGCTATCTTCTTCCTCCTCAGCGATCACTGGAATTGTGCCGAGAAGAGGCAGGCCCAGCCGTTCAACCTCCTCGGGACTGCGGATCGAGTTGT
>JAADFT010000431.1 GCA_013152765.1 Calditrichota bacterium
TCATGTGCGCAGAGCTGCTCTACTTTCGTTGCCACCGCCGGTTCATCGCCGATGCCCTGGTGCGGCGAGGGTGGCGCGTGATCCACGTGGTCGACGCAAAGCGAACGATTCTCCACAAGAAGGGGCTGGAGCAGGGCGGGCAGCTGAGTTTGGACCTGGAACCGTGAAGCTGCGGTTGAACACGTGGAAGACAGAGGCGCGGTCTCGAGCGGAAGCAGCAGGACAGCGGGCGCGTTGGGGGACGGTGCTTTCGGTGCACCGCTCCAGCTGTGATCTCCACACGGTCGGGAGGCAGGCATGGCACGAAGGTGGCTGATCGACGGGTACAACGTTTTGCACCAGACGCCTCGGCTCAAATTCGAATTCACGGAGAATGCCACGCAGGCGTTGAATCACTTCGTGGGCATGCTTGGTGAGTTCGCGGTGCACAGGACTGAGGTCACCGTGGTTTTCGACGGCAGCCCGCCCGAAGGGCCTGGCTCGGTGGGTGCCCCACGGAATGTCACGGTGCGTTTCGTTGGCTCCGGCGAAAAGGCAGATCCGGTGATCAAGAGGCTGATCGGCTCCGAGCCGCGGCCGAGGGATCTGGTGGTCGTGTCCGCCGACCGGGAGATCACGGATTACGCCCGCGTGTGCGGTGCGAAGGTCGAAGGCCCGGCAGATTTCCAGCGAATTCTCATGGGCGCAACGTCGCGGTCAGAACAGCGAAACGGCGAGTTGCTGAACAAGTACGACAGGCCGCTTTCGGAGCGCGAGGTGCAAGAGTGGCTCGACCTGTTTGAGCAGACTCGTGACGAGGACGTCTGAAAATCCTGAGCGCAGCGCAAGCCGCCGGCGCTGGATTGTCGGCCTGGTTTTGGCCGCGGCTTTTGTGAGTCTCGCGCTGCTCGATCTTTCGAGCTGGTTGTTTCTCCGGCGCATGGGCCGGTACTTCCAGGACGACCTGGCTACTCACCTTGTGTCCGTTGCTTCCCTTGGCGCTCGTCTCCTCGAGGCCGAGTACTACCCCACGCCGCAGTCTTTCCAGGATGACGTGCAACGCTCTCTGGTTCGCGCTGCCCTCCTGCATTTGCAGGTGGAGAACGATCTTCAGGCGGTGTACCTGATCGACCGCGACTACAGAGTCGTCCTGGCTTCGCGGGCGGAGATGCTGGAAGGTGAACCGCTCAGTTACCTGGTAGAGGACAGCGCGGCCATTCGGCAGGCGTGGCAGGGAGTGCCGGCTGCTTCGGCTTTGCACGTGATTGCGGGCAACCGTTTCCTCAGCGCGTTCGCCCCCGTGGGCGTGGGTGCGGCAGGACCCGCCTTTGTCTTGGCGGTGGAGGCCAACGCCGCCTTTTTTGACATTCTGCGCGTGTTTCGCCGCGGGCTCGTTGTTGGCACCACGCTCAGCTTAGGGTTGCTCCTGCTTTTCGGCGCCACGCTGACGTGGAGCGTTCGGGCTCTGCTGCGCGCGGAAGAGTCGCTGCGCAGACGAGAGCGTCTTGCTGTGATGGGACAAATGGCCGCCACCGTCGCACACGAGATTCGCAACCCGCTCGGCATCATCAAAGGGACCGCGGACGTCCTGAAACAACGCTACGCGCGACCGGAGCAAGCGGACGAGCTTTTCGACTACATCCCAGAAGAAGTGGAGCGTCTGAATCGGTTGATCACCGATTTTCTGCTCCTCTCTCGGGAGCCCGATCTGCACCCCGAGGTTCTCGATCTGGGTGCACTTGTGCAAAAGATCGCGAAGCTGGCCGAGCGCGAGGGGGCGGGCACCGTGACGTGCGAAGTGGAGGACGGGCTTCCAGCAGTCTCGTGCGACCCCGGGGCAGTGGAACGGGTGCTCCTGAATCTGCTGCGGAACGCACGCGAAGCCAGTGGAACTGAGGGGCGAGTGAGCATCAGCGTTTTTTCTCGGGGGAAAGGGAGAAAGCGAGCCGTGTGCGTGGCTGTGCGGGACACGGGCCCTGGATTCCCGGACGAGAAGCAGGTGGGGCGGATTTTCGAGCCGTTCTTCACGACGAAGCCGACGGGCACGGGGCTGGGCCTGGCTGTGGCGGAAACGCTTGTGAAGGCGCACGGAGGCTGGATGGAAGCGCGGAATCTGCCAGACGGCGGGGCCGAGGTGCGCTTCTGTCTGCCGGTTTAGCTGTGTTGCCCGACTTCCTGGAAGTCTTTTCCTCGGAAGAGGCTCGCCACGTGGGCCGGCAGAACGCGGTTTTCGGCCTGTCCCACTGGGTGTCCCGAGGAACGAGTTGTAGGCCGACGAATCTGTGGCGTTCCCTGCGCCTTTCTGATGCCGGGTTTACCCTCGAAAACACATTCGCAGGAGGAGGTGCCGGTGGCAAGCGTGCTACTGGTTGACGACGAGCCGAAAATGGGGGCCGTTCTGAAGGCGGGACTGGAGGGCGACGACCTCCAGGCGGATGTTGCCACGAGCGGAACGCAGGCGCTGGACCTGCTGAGTAAGAAACGCTACGAGGTGGTGATCACCGACCTGCGCATGCCCGACCTGGACGGCATCACTTTGCTGGAGCGCGTCAAGCAGAAGTGGCCGGAGACAGAGGTCATTTTGATCACGGCCTACGCGACGTCGCAAACGGCGGTGGAGGCGCTGCGCAAAGGGGCCTACGACTACGTCATCAAGCCGTTCGACATGGATGAGCTCCGTCTCAAGGTCCGGCACATCCTGGAAAAGTCGGCACTGCGCCGCGAGAATGTGGAGCTCAGGTCGCAACTTGGGGAACGCTACTCGCTGGAAAACATGGTCGGCAAGAGTTCGGCCATGCAGAAGGTGTACGAAATGGTGCACAAGGTGGCGCCAACCGACGCTACGGTGCTCATCCGTGGGGAAAGCGGCACGGGGAAAGAGCTGGTGGCGCAGGCGATTCACTACCTGAGTCCGCGGGCCAGCGAGCCTTTTGTCGCCGTGAACAGCGGTGCTCTGCCTGAGAACCTGCTTGAGAGTGAGTTGTTCGGTTTCGAGCGCGGAGCGTTTACGGGTGCAGACAGAAGAAAACCGGGCCGCTTTGAACTGGCGGGTAAAGGGACGCTGTTTCTGGACGAAATCGGGGAAATGTCCCTCGCCATGCAGGTCAAACTGCTGCGCGTGCTGCAGAACCGCCAGGTGGAGCGTTTAGGCGGGACGCAGCCCGTTCAGGTCGAAGCCCGGGTGATCTGCGCGACCAACCAGAATCTGGAGGCCATGCTGCAGGAGGGCAGATTTCGCGAGGACCTGTACTACCGGATCAATGTCTTTCCGATTTTCGTCCCGCCTCTGCGCGAACGGAAGGAGGACATTCCCGAGCTGGTTCGGTTCTTCCTGCGTAAGCACGGCGCTGCTGACCGCGAAGTGCAGCCGGCGCTGCTGGTCCGGCTGATGGAGTACGACTGGCCTGGCAATGTGCGCGAGCTGGAGAGTACCGTGGAGCGGATGCTCATCCTGGCGGGCGAAGGCCCGTTGACGGTGGAAGTTCTGCCGCCTGGCTTCGGCTCGCAGAAGGCCGGTGCGGGGGGACTGCAACTCGAGATTCCCGACGAGGGGCTTTCGATCGAGGACGTGGAACGGACCCTGATCCGTCGCGCTCTTCAGAAGGCGCA
>JAADFT010000432.1 GCA_013152765.1 Calditrichota bacterium
GACGCGTCCGGTCTCTGAACTCCGCTGTTTCTCACCTTCCTGCCCATCTGCACACGAAATGCTTCGCACGCTCAGGGACTTCCACCAGGGCTCACCGATTTCTCAAGCGAGCTCGAGAGACCAGCTCTCCCCGTTGTCCTGGCTCTGGCTAACAGTTCAACAAGCAACGGATCCTGCCCTACGAGAGTCCGTCCAGAGAACGTGCTCACCAGCTCTTCCTCGAAGAACCGCGACCTACTCACAGGGTGGGCAAACTCACTTTTTCCGTTTCACCGAGTTCGGGCGCAGGCGATCGCTGGACACACTGTGGTTTGAGATCGTTGTCTCAGGGGACAGCTGTCTTCTGGGGCAGATCCCAGCGCCACAGAAGCCCAGCGGGACCAAATCCGTCCTCCTGAACACCACCGCCCTGCAGTCTTCGAGCAAACCGCAAGGTTGTCAAGGGAGCCGCCTCTTCTTCTCGTGCCGGCCTCTCTGCAGCTGGTGCGTTCTGCAGCTACATTTGACTGCGTGAGCGAGAATCTGGGAGAGCAACGGCAAACAAGGACGGAAGAATGAGAGAGAAACGAATTTTCGCGGTTTTCCTGCTTGTCTACCTGACGTTTGCAGTGGTGTTTCTGACTCGACTGTTCCACCGCGAGCACGTGCCGTCGGTCGAACCGGTGACGTGGTCCAAATCATCCAGCGCGACTGTGAGCGTCCAGCGAGACGAACACGCTCAGGCGCTGACGTCGACCGCCGAGAAAGTCCACCTGCCGGGAGACGTGCCACCTGTTTCGCCCGCTCTGAAGAAGCTTGGTGAAACGCACCTCGCTCACGTGGCGCCACAGGGCCAGCCCTCAGTGCGCGAGAAGCGGATCCAGCGAACGCAGTCCCTGCAACCAGCACCGCCTGCACCCGCAAAGCTGCAGCCCATCGCGACGAAGCACAAGCAACTCGCTCCCCTGCCGCAAAACGTTCTCCCCGAGGAGCGCGACAGAGCCGTGGTTTCTGCCGTGCTGCTGCGCGCGAGCGGAAAAATCCAGCGGTTGTACACAAACCACGTACTTCGTGAGCCCGACCTGAGGGGCAAGCTCACGGTGCGGTTTCTGGTAGATCCCACGGGTCGAGTGGTTGAAACGCAGGTCGTTGAAAACGAACTCCGGGACGCCAGACTCGCTGCTGAAGTCTGCGAAACCATTCGGCACCTGACCTTTCCGCCTGTGCAGGAGAACGCAGGACCCGAGATGTTTCGCCAAACGTTCCTTTTTCAGGGCGTCTGAACCCGGGCAAGATCAACAGAATTGTTCAAGATCAAAACGGCCACCGCTCCCTGATGCAGAGGACGGTGGCCGTTTGGCGTTTCCAGGCGACACTCCACACCTGGGTGTGCTCTTCTACTGATCGCGCACGCCCTACTCCCCTTCCTCTTTCGTCAGCTTGAACAGCAGTGTCGGCGCCACCGGGTAACCGCCGAGCCTATCTCCGTACAGCGAGAACCCTCCCCGGTGAACCGCGTTTGCGGCGACCTCAAAACGAACGCAGAGAAACCCTTTTTCGCGAGCGTGCTCGAGAGCAGCAGCAAGCTTTTCGCCCGCCAGACGCACCGTCGTGAGGAAACCGTAGCTGCCGGGATCGATGCCTGCACGGTGTGACAGAACGCCACGTGCGTCCGCCGGGTCGTCCGGGAACCGCACCGTCTCCACCGGCACGCCCGAAATCCAGACGGTCACGTCCGAAGGCCACTTCGTCGCGTCGGTTTGCGGGTAGTCGGTCGGCTTCTTCCTGGACCACTTCGCATCTGGAAACCGCGCATCCACCTTGGCCAGGCCCGCCCTCGCTGCTCCCTCGAAGAGCAGGCGAATTTCCGACACGTTCTGTTCCTGCACTGCCGGAGGCAGAGGCACGTGGTAAGCGAAAAAGCCGCTACCGAGGCCCGCCGCTTTCTCGCCTTGCGCTTCCGCCGGCGACACAACAGAGTCCCACCGAGCCTCCACAGCGTCGCCAGGTTTGAACCGGACCGCAAGCCAGTTGTCGCCGAGCTCTTCCTGCAGCGACGGGGGAGTAGCGTACACATCCAGGTTCACGTAATTTCGAGCCCACAGGTGCCCGTCCACGTCTTCCACCCAGACCCGAACAGTAGCCAGGCCCTGTTCTTTGGGGAGTGTTGCCTGGATCTGACCCAGGCTCGTCACGTCGAAAGGATTGATCACCACAGCGCGTTTGCCGCCCGGCAAACGGCGGTTGCCGCCGAAACGGTCTGTGAACAGGACATCCCACTTGAGCACCGGCGAGCGAGGCAGCAGGCCGGACTGACAGCTGGCCCGCACCTCTGCCTTCCACGTAGCGCCAGGGGCCACGGTGGGACACGGCGGACTGTCGACAGCCAGGAAGTCAGCTCGATTCAGGTCCTGCACCTCGAATCCGGGCCAAACGCGGTCGTAGCCGAACTCCTTTGGCTTTCGGTCGTAGTCGTAGAAGCCGTTGTGCTCCCACTCAATGTCCTGGTACTCGGTGTAAACGTAGCCGACGATCTTCGGGTAAAGACGTAGCTCGTTCGTCAGGAACTTGAAGCACCAGGAGATGTCTCTGTCGCCCGAACCGGCGCTGATGCCCCCGTACTCAGAATTGAGGAGCGGCTGTTTGTCCTGCACGTTGCCGCCAACGAAATTCCAGCTCGAGCCCGGGAACGTCTTGTCCACCACCTCCCGAATGTGGCGTCGGGCGCGCGAGTAGTCGTTGATGTAGAAGTGCCACGTGTTCAGATCCGTCTCCACGTGGTCCAGGTTGCACGGCGAGTTGTCTTCCACCAGCCGCGTGGGATCCAGGCGTTTAGCTTCCCGGACCATCTGGCGAACCCATTCCTGCCGGTCCTTTGTGTAAGCGCCCGGGTGGTTCAATCCCCAGGTCTCGTTGAAAAGACACCACGAGAAAATGGCGGGATGGTTGAAGTCGCGAGCGATGACCTCGCGCATCGTGTTCTCCCAGCGCACTTTTGCAGAGTCGGTGTAGTCCAGAAAACAGGGCATGTCACATTGCAACAGCATGCCCAAGCGGTCGGCCCAGTACAGGAAGCGCGGCTCGTCCGCCTTGATGTGAATTCGGTACATGTTGAATCCGACCTTCTGGCCTCGCTCCACGTCCTCGCGAGCGTAGTCATCCGACGGGTAGGTGTAGATGCCGTCCGGGTTGAACGCCTGGTTCAGAGCACCACGGATGTAGACGGGCCGGTCGTTGATCCAGATCATCGGGTAGCCTGAGCCAGGTGCTG
>JAADFT010000433.1:0-2029 GCA_013152765.1 Calditrichota bacterium
GCCAGTCGCCGTGCGTGGCAGCGGAATCTTCTCGATCCCCAGTGAAGAAACGTCAAAATCCTCGTTCAACGTGGCCTGGTGCTGCGTCTCTTTTGGTACCGGCTTGTGAGCCGCACACCCGGCGCCAATCACCGCCACAACCAACCAGAGGGGAACAAACTGCGAAAACCTTCTCTTCATGTCCTGCTCCTTGCGCAATGTTTACGCTCCCAGTCGGTAGAACCAGCCGTTCCTGAAGAGGTTCCCCGACTGTGGCAGAAACTAAACAATTCTACGGAGAAATGCAAAGACGTGGCGCTCAAATCGGCCAGAGAAGGCGATTTTCGCCGCAAAGAAGCCCTCACACAGTGACAGACAGTCATTTCCGAGTTGGAACCCGCAGAGAATGCGAAGCTTTCGGGCGTCTGGGTGATTCTTACGCACGGAAAACAGAGCGGGGGTCAAGCTCGGTTCGGAGAACGGTCGGCTACTGCGGGCATCTGCCACCCAGGGGATCAGGCTGGCTAACGGCAGATTTTCGGTCAGCTCGTGCCGTCCACAAATTGACATCGAGACCCGGCTTTTTCGGCTCCGGTGGCAAATCCCTCAGGCACCTGGCCTGGCAGTCAAAGCAGGCAAAACACCGTTCCGATTCTCAAAGGAACAGCACTAACCTTGCGGGCTCAGCCGGCTTGTAGCCGCCCCACGCCTGGCTGGCCAATCAGCAGGAGCAGAATGAATTACCCCCTCTCAACCCTTTGTGCTCCCCCGTTCAGACAATCCCTGCCCACGAAACCCCGTGCGGCCAAACACCACAGTTTGTAGCCTGCGCAAATCGCCTGGAGATCGAGGCCCCCCTGCGTTCCCTGCCGACCGCGTGGCAGCTCAACCGTTCCGGAAGCGCACGCCAAAGCCCCCCTGCGGGTTGCGCCAGTCAATGGCTCCCTCAGTGCACGCAACCCAGCACGTTCCGCACTCGAGACAGTTTTCGTAGTTCACAACGATTTCACCGCCGTCCTCGTGCTGCTCGTACACACGGGCCGGACAAATGGTGAGACAAATCCGGTCGATGCTGCAGTTGCGACAAATGTCCTGATCGACCGAAATGTGACTTTCCTTCGCGTGGTGGTACTGAACAACGTAGAGTTTGTCTTCGATCGTAGAAAGAAGTTTCGCTTCTGTCGCCACGTCTGAGCCTCCGCTAAAACAGCGCCTTCTTCGCCTTCCACGCGTCTTTCGCCGCTCGCAGGTAACCGATCCGCTTCTTGAACTTCTTCAGCACTTTCTCCCGAATCGCTTTCTTCGGCTCACCGGTCACGCTGAGGTAGTCGGCCACGAGTTCGGCCATCACTTCGGGGTACTCGTTCAGCAAGCGGGGATTTTCGCTCACGAAGTGCACTGCGTCCTGGAATTCGCGCATGTCCTGGAGCACGAAACTGTTTTCGAGCTTCCGCGCGTAGGCTTCCAGCGACTGCTTGGAGAAGTCGCCCTTCTGTTTGGCTTCCACCACAGTTTCGCCGGCCGCCTTTCCGCTTGCCATGGCCAGATTCGTCCCCTCGTGGAAAAGGGACGTGTTCACCAGTCCCGCAGCGTCACCGACCAGAATCAGACCGTCAGCAACCAGCTCCGGCAGGTTGCGGTACCCGGCCTCAGGGATCATGTGCGACATGTACTCGACCGTTTCGCCGCCGCGGATGAAAGGCTCAACTGCCGGGTGCTTTTTGAACTGCTCAAGCAAATCGTTCGGGTTTGGACTTGGGGAACGCTTGTGAAATTCGGCGATCGTTACACCCACGCCGATCGACACCGTCTCTGCGTTTGTGTACAGGAAGCCGGAGCCAACCATTCCTCCGGTGGCCTGCCCGAAGTACTCAAACGCGGCACCCTCATTTTCCTTAAGCTGGAAACGGTCTTCGATGACCTGCTTCGGCAGCGCAATTACCTCTTTCACAGCCGTCGCCCGGTCCGTGGGCTTGGGCTCTTTCCACAGACCCGACTTCCTGGCGAGGAGCGAGTTGGCCCCTTCCGCGCAGATGACCACGTCGGCGTA
>JAADFT010000433.1:2134-5381 GCA_013152765.1 Calditrichota bacterium
GCTTCCTCGGCCTTGCCCGCAAACCAGGCGTCGAATTTCGCCCTTGAAACAGTGAACGTGTTGTTGTAAGGTGGTGCGTTGAAACGTTCGGTTCTGAAATCAAACGCCATTTCGGCATCGCTGCTCAGGAGACTGAAGCGACGCCGGACCAGATGGCGATCCAGCGGTGCATCTTCCAGAAACTCCGGCACAAGCTCGGCCAGAACGTTGGTGAACAGGATTCCGCCAAACACGTTCTTGGTGCCGGGCTCCTCGCCCCGCTCAAGGACTACGACCTCCAGACCGGCTCTCGCCATCGTCAGCGCAGCAGCAATGCCCGAAGGACCAGCACCTACAACGATCGCGTCGAATTTCTCCTCTTCAGACATGGCCTCCCCGTCCAGGTTCAGCTTTGACCTTTGATCTCTTTGAGCTGCTTCGTAAGCTCGGGAACGACTTCAAACAGGTCGCCGACAATGCCGTAGTCCGCGCGCGAGAAGATCGGGGCCTGCGGGTCCTTGTTTATTCCGACCACGCATTTGGAACCGGACATGCCAGCCCAGTGCTGGATGGATCCCGAAATACCGCACGCGATGTACAGCTTCGGGGTCACCACCTTGCCGGTTTGCCCAACCTGCTCCGACTGCGGGCGCCAGCCGGCATCTACGGCTGCGCGCGACGCCCCGATGGCCGCTCCCAGGACGTCCGCCAGTTCCTCCAGCACCTTGAAGCCCTCAGCGCTGCCCACTCCACGCCCGCCGCTCACGACAACATCCGCCTCGGTCAGCTCCGGACGTGTGGCCTCGGACTTCTGTATGTCGACGACACGGCCCTTTTCTTCCACCTCGGGCCAGCTCAGGGTCACCCGCTCTCCAGCCGCTTCCTTCTTTTCTGCGCCGAACGTGTTCGGCCGGACCGTCAGGACCACCGGGGCCCCTTCGTAGCGGACTTTCGCTCTGACTTTCCCGCCGTACAGGGCGCGGACAACTTCGACCTGTCCGTCCTGCACACCCATTTCCAGCACTTCGCTGCCGACAGCCGCTTTGAGACGAGCTCCGACCCGCGCCGCCAGTTCCTGTCCGTGCACCGTGGCCGGAAAGATCAACACGTCGGCCTCGGCAGTTTCCTGAGCGGCCAGCGCCGCCTCAACCTGCGCGTCGGGCGCGTACTCCGGCGACCCTCCCTCGAACACGATCACCTTTTGCGCGCCAAAAGCCGCCAATCGCTGCGTCGCGTCGCCAGGAGCGCCCGGCCAGGCCACAGCTGTAACGGTCCCTCCAAGCTGCGCTGCCAGGTCCGCGCCGCTCGACACCGCTTCGTAGCTCACTTTGCGAAAATCCGACTCGGTGTGTTCCGTGAAAACCAGAACGTTTCCAGCCATCTCGCTGCCTCCTTTCCCTCTCCGTCACACGAGTTTCAGTTCGTCACGAATGATCCGGACCAGTTCGGGCACGGCATCCACGCCTTCACCCAGAATCTTGGTGCCCGAACGTGACGGCGGGTAGTTGAGGCCGACAATCTTCTCGCGAACTTCAACCTCCCCGGCTTCGACCGTCTCGATGACTTTTTTCTTCGCCATCATTTTGCCCTTCAGCGAGGGGTAGCGTGGCTCGTTCAAGCCCTTTTCGGCCGTCACCACGGCTGGCAACGGGGCCTCCAGCGTCTCGCGACCGCCTTCCACGTCCCGCTCCGCTTTCAGGCGACCATCAGTCACCTCGAGCTTCGAAACACGCGTGACCACGGGAACAGAGAGCAGCTCAGCTACCATCGGTCCGACCATCATCTGCGCGTCGTCGATGGCCATTTTGCCAAACAAAAGCAAGTCGAAACCCATTTGCTTCACCTGGTCGGCCAGGAGCATCGCCGTGGCCAGCGGATCCAGAACATCCGCGGCCTTGATGTGCACGGCGTCATTCACGCCCATGGCGATGGCCGTCCGAAGCACGTCCACCGCGGCGTCTGGCCCAACCGTCACGGCCCACACCTCGCCTCCGTGCGCGTCGCGCAGCCTGAGGGCCTCTTCGATGGCGTACTCATCGTAGGGATTCAGGATCATGTTCACCCCGCTGAGGTCGATTTTCGCCTCTCCCGGGGCGATTCGGATGCTCGCTTCTGTGTCAGGTACTTGCTTCACCGCGACGACGAGCTTCACCTCCACCTCCTTCTCTTGCATGTCGCTACCAGCTACCTGCTACCTGCACTCCTCCTCAGCCGCCACTCGCTTGGAGCAGATGCCCTCCAGCAGAATTCGTTTCACCTCCGGGGCAAAGTCGCTCAGGCGACGCTTCCGTGGACTCCGCAGCAGCCAATTTTGGCTGATGTCGTCGAGAGCCCCGAAAATCACCTGCTTCGCCACCGATGCGCTCACGTCCGGTCGAATCTCGCCCCGGGACTGCCCCTGCTCGACGATGTCGGCAATGATGTCCAGGTATTCTTTGAACTTGACTTTGAGAGGTGTGCGAATGAACGTGTCGCTCTGGCGCAGTTCTACCTCCAGCACCATCGCCAGGTCGGGGTGCGACTCGACCAGGTCGAAATGCGACTCGATGAAAATGCCCAGCTTCTCGTAAGCGGTTTTGCCCCGCGCGACCCGTTCGCGCACCCGAGGGATGATGGCGTCCATCTCTTCCTCAAAAATTCGGATCAGGAGGTCGTCCTTGTTCTTGAAGTAGAGGTAGATGGTGCCATCCGCCACCCCGGCGAGCTTGGCGATCTCGGAAATTCGCGCCTTCGCAAAGCCCTCTCTGGCGAAGACGTGCAACGCAGCCTGTTTGATGCGCTGCCTCTTCTCTTCGCTTTTCTTCGGCATGCCTTTCTCCTTTCGTCGCCCCATCCCCGGCACCCTGAATGGCATTCATTCAAGGTTTTTCGAATTTAGAACTTGCTGTTACAAAATCAAGGATTTTCCAGTTGCACGCGGACCCAGGCCGTTCCCACCAGAGCGCTGCGGCGCCCCGGAGCCGTCCGCGCGGGCGAACCGCCCGGGACAGCGCCAGCACTCCCTCCTGCCGCGGCAAAGCAACGGAAACCACCGCCTCTGAGAGGCAGGGATTGTCCCCTGCGGTCAGTTTCACACAGGGGCACGGTGACACACGGAGGGTCGCCGGGGCCACACACGCGAGCGTGCACCGCTACGGTGGCTCTGGTGAAAAAAGCACGTAGCAAAAATCAACGTTGGGCAGAAGGCGAAAACGAAATGTAGGGTTCTGCTCTTCTTTTCGTTTACAACAGACTTAGCGCCCTGTCCCCGGCAAGCTAAAGTTCCTCG
>JAADFT010000434.1 GCA_013152765.1 Calditrichota bacterium
CCGCGTTTACCAGCACAATGTCGACATCCCTGTGCAGGCGCCGGTGCTGGAAGGCGTCATCGAGCAAAAGGATCTGACAGCCGAAACGTCGCACTGCTTCGCGGCAGCCACGTGCGCGGTTCTCGTCGACGATCACGGGTACGCCGGGAGCTTTCAGGGCCAGCAGTCGCGGTTCGTCGCCGGACTGGCGCACGTCGGCGAGAAGGCGGCTGCCGTCCGACACCACGACCAGACCACGTGACTTTCTGCCGTAACCACGACTCACGATCCCGACCTTTGCACCGCGTGCGGCAAGTTCCCGCGCCAGCCACGCTGTGAAGGGCGTCTTGCCTGTCCCGCCAACCGTTACATTTCCGACCGAGACGACCAGCGCACCCACGCGCTCTCGCTTCAGCACACCGTGCCTGTAAAGTGTCTCGTGGGCGGTCACGGAGAGTCCGTAAAGCCAGGCAAGGGGGAGGAGCGGTAGGCCGAGCAGTTTACTTTCGAAAATGCGCATCGGCAAACGCTTCTTGCTCAATCATCTTTTTTTCGAGCTCCTTGCCAGCCCGGAGTACCTGCCGGAGGGTCCACTTTCGCGGTACGTAGAAGGGTTCGCCGTAAACGACCACGCATTTGGCAAACGGTTTCCAGAGGGTAAATCGATCCCAGCTGTTGAAAGTCACGCGGCGGTCGCAGGAGAAGGTGAGGGGCACGATGGCGGCCCCCGTTTGCTGAGCGATGAAGAGGACGCCGGGCTTGAGCTGGTGGCGGGGACCGGTGGGGCCGTCGGGGATGATGGCCGCGTTGGCGCCTGCACGGATGGCGCGGACCATCTCGTTGAAGGCTTCGCGCCCGCCGCGGGTGCTGCTGCCGCGCACGGTCCGGTAGCCAAGCCTCTGGATGGTTTGCGCGATGATCTCGCCGTCGCGGTGCAGGCTGACCATGGCGCAGATTCCCTCGTTGCGGTGCAGGTACACCGGAAGCAGCAACCGTCCGTGCCACACAGCCAGGATGTACCGCTGGTTCTTTTCGCGCAGGCGAAGCAGGTTTTCTCTACCCACGAAGCGAATGCGGGCCGTCTTCCCCAGGCCGAGAACGAGCAGCCACGCGAACTTTGTGCCGAGTGTGAACAGCAGGTCCGATTGTTTGTTGCTACTCACCTGCGGTTGCTCTCCACGTACGCAGTTGTTGGCCGTAAGCACGGGCAACAACTGCTGGCTGATTGTCAGGTTCCAACGGCGCTACCACGGACGCCTCGCCTGTTGTGCAAAAGATCCAGGGCGAGCTCGGCGGCGCGGGCCGCAGCTCCGGGCTGGCCAAGCTGACGCCGGACGTCGAGCAGATTGGCGCGCATCTGGTTTCGCAGAGCGTCGTCTTCCAGCAGGGCGCGCACGGTCCGGGCCAGGTTGTCGGCGGTGAGGTCGCGCTGCAGAAGCTCGGGCACCACCCGCCGGCCGGCCACCACGTTCACGAGGCCGATGTAGGGCAGCTTGACGAGGCGCTTGGCCAGAAGCCACGTGGCCGGACTCACTTTGTAAATCACCACGAATGGGGTGGCGAAAATGGCAGCTTCGAGCGTCACCGTTCCGGAGGCGACAACAAGGGCCGAGGCGTGCTGCATTAGAGCGTAGTGTTTTTCACGAAGCAGCTTCACGCCGGGAGGCCAGTTCTTTACTGCGGTAGTGTAAACCTCCTGGTCGAGTCCTGGCGCCTGGGCGACGACGAAGCGTGTGTCGCGCAACTGGCTGCCGACGAGTTCGGCCAGCTCGAGCATCACGGGCAGGTGGCGCTGCACCTCCTGTCGTCGGCTTCCTGGAAACAGCCCCACCAAACGGGCATCCGGGTTCACTCCAAGGCGGGCGCAGAACAGCTCGCGCGGCGTTTCATCCCTAACCCGGTCCAGCAGCGGGTGCCCAACGAAATGTGCGTCTACGCCGTGCTGGCGGAAGAGGTGCTCCTCAAACGGGAGGATGACGGCCAGGCGGTCGACACGCTCGGCCATTTTCTTGATTCGGCCGCTTCCCCAGGCCCACACCTGCGGCGCGATGTAGTAGAACACGGGAATGTTGCGTTGCTTGGCGCGTTTCGCGAAACGGAGGTTAAATCCGGGGTAGTCCACCAGCACTACCAGATCGGGGCGCAGTTCGTCAAGCAGGCGGGTCATGGTCCGCGAAACCCGCCGGATGAGCGGAAGATGCCGCAGCACTTCTGCGAAACCGAGGAAAGAAAGCTGTTCCGCCGGGTAGACGGCTTCGACACCCTGGGCTCGCATCTGGGGGCCGGCGATTCCGACAAAGCGCAACTCGGGATCGCGCCGCTTCATTTCTTGCACAAGCCGACTTGCGTGCAGGTCGCCGGAAGTTTCGCCGGCGACGATCAGAACTGTTCTCGCCATTTCAGAAGACTTTCCAGCGAAGCAGAATCAGCAGCGTGATCAGCGTCAGCGAGCCGAGCGTGTGCCGCTCTGTGCGAATGGCCTTCCGGAGAGGTTGCGGTTTCGCAGCTGCCGCACCAGGCCAGGCACGAAGCCGGGGGATGAAGCGGGGGACGTTGGAGCTGTACACGCGGTAGGCCTCACCGAAGCGGTTTCGCAGGTACTCTTCTTCGAGCGAAATGATCAGCCCGTACTGGACGCCGAAAAACACCAAGCAAACGATGAGCATCCACGGCATCCATGCCCAGGCCGCCACACAGATGCCGAGCGCGTTGAACAGGTTCCCCAGGTAAAGTGGATTGCGCAGATGCGCGTAGGGGCCAGCGGTCACCAGCTCGTCGCCGCCCACTCCCGAAGTGGTTCGCGTTGCCCCGCCCGCGTAGCGGACTGCCCAGAGCCGCCAGAACTCGCCGATCGCCATCAACCCAATTCCGGCGAGGATCGACCAGGTCGAAGGTTCGGCGAGAATGAGGACAAGGATCAGGAGGGGAATTGGCGTGTAGCTTCGGTTGTTGAAGATCTTTTCGCGAAGGTCGAATTTGGCCATGCTTTTTTTCCGGTGTGAATCTCAAGGTTCAAATTTCGAAGACCCCTGGCGGGTCGGGGTAGCAGAACTTTGCGCCAGGGTGGCTCTCTGGCAGCCAGGGCCAGGCAAACGCTTTGGCGAACGGTGCTGTTCGACGGCATCCCGCGAGCGCCTGTGTGCGGCTGTTTCTCCCGTGGGCGTTGCCGCTCGGGGAAAATCGCGCCACGACGCTCAGGCGTCGGTTGCCTGCACGATTTTCTCGATCTCCAGCGCCCCCTCCAGGGCCCGTTTCGCCTGCT
>JAADFT010000435.1 GCA_013152765.1 Calditrichota bacterium
ATTTGCAACGACTTGCGACAAACCTCCTCGCCGTCAACTTGAACCGTTAGAATACTTGCTGATAAAATCCCCGGTCAGCTACCCCGCCTGTCCACGGCAGCCAGCACGCGAGACGCAGCGTCGAGGATCACCTGTTCCACTTTTGGCGGGAAGGGGAAAAGCGCGTAAAACTTCGGTGCGGCGTGGGCCGCGTAGTCCGTCCGTTTTCGGTACGCCCGGGCAGTCGGAATGTAGCCCACGTTGCCGTTTGCGTAGCCTAAGGGGACCAGCGGCGAAAACCTCCGCCGCAGTTTCATGCCGTAGTTCGTGAACACCTCGCCCGGGAGCGCCACCAGCTTCACTGGTCCGAGCCGAAGAGCCTGGATTGGAACGTTGCGGACGAAAGGATCCCTGGCGTAGCGCTCGTAAGCCTCGAAAGCCATTTTCTGCCATTCCTCGGCAAACCGGTCCGCACCGGGAAAATGGGCATTGTCCCTGACGAAACGCTCTTTCGCGCGAGGGATGTCCTCTTTGGCCCCCACGACCAACGGCAGCGCGATTCTGTCTTCGCTCACGGCGAGCGTTGGGTTGAGAACGTGAAGTACGGGTTTCGTTGGTCTGAGGACCCGCTCGGCAAGCAGACGGCCGTAGAGGCGCACATCCTCAAACGTCCCGCCCGCCCAGTGGTTGAGATTCACCACCGGATCGATGTTGCCACAAAACCCCTGAAAGAACACAGCCTTGCCGCCGCTTCGCGCCTGAATTTCCTCGGCCAGCGCACCCGGAAAGTCCGCGCTGATTTCGCGTGTTGGGCCCAGTGTTACGGGGTGGCAGGCGTAGTTCAGCAAATGAATCCGGTCATTTTCACGCGAGAACGTGAGGGCGCTCAAGGTCGGGTCGATCTCGCTGAAACTACCTCGGGCCCGGTTGTAGCCGATCGGTTCAACGGCTTGCTGGACGAACGTGAATCTTGCCGGTTGCAGGTCGTTCCAGGCCGCCTGAGCTGCGTTGACAACCTCTTTTTCCACCCGTGCCACGTAAGCGGGATCGATGTCGCCCAGACCCGGCATCGGTTGCGTAGGAGGTGAGGAGTGTGTGTGCGTGCAGGCGACAAGCACGTTTTCCACCGGTAAGCGACATGCCGAAGCGATTCGCTGACGCAGTCTGTCGGAGGCCTCCACGGTGAAGCCGAGCAGGTCCACGCTGACGAGCACCGCACCTCGTTGACCGTCGTGCAGAGCCACCGCCCGCACTTTCAAAGGGCTCAGGACCCGCTCGGCACGCCGATTCAGGTAAAAGCCGTAGCCACCGAGCTCCGTTCCCAACGGAGGCGTGATGTCAGCTTCCCCGTAACCTGCCCGTAGCTGTGTTTCGTGCGAAATCGCCATTTTCCATCCCTCTGTGAGACCAGCGCCAAATCAGACCACGTTTTGGCTCAAACTTCGGAATTCTGCCAGCCCGACACCCGACGCGCAGTTTCCAGCCGAACTCCCCGAACGCCGGGCGCGCCGCTGTTTTCCAATCTCATCTGATCCTGCTACGTGGCATTGTTGGGAGTTTCTCCTTCGACCCAACCAGGCTCAGCCTCTGCAAGACCAGCGGAACGCCAGAAACTCGATTCCCCGACAGAAAAACGGCCTTGTGCTCGTTGCCTTGTCCAGGAAGTTTGCCCTTCTGAATGAAAAAACGCTCGAAGCTCGTGTTGCCGGCCGTCTGGAGGCTGGTGCACTCAAAAAACGCGTCTCAGAAGCCAGGTAGCAGCGCCGACGGCGGTCACAATTCCGGCAGTGGCTAAGGCCCACGAGCTCGTGAAGATGGCGTTAGTGGCCACCACCAGGCCCAGGCAGGTCGCGATTCCGAGGGCGGAGTTGAACACGAGCCGACCCAGTTCCGATTCTTCACCCCGCACAAACCCGAGCGCTCTCCTGACGGGATCCCACAGTCCCGGTGGACGGCAACTCTTGTAGAACCGGGTGAGCGTTTCCTGTGACTCCGGCGGCGTCAGCAGCGTAATCAGGATCGTCAGGGCAAAGCTCAGCAAAAACAGGAAGCCCGCGCCCTGCCAGAGCGGTCGCGACTGGAAGTCGAGCACGAACCAGACCAGAATCGACAGGGGCAGGCTGAGCACAATCGCCGACAACTCGCCCCACACGTTGAAGCGCCACCAGAAGAAGCGCAACCACGACAGGGGAAGGATGAAGACAACCATCACGGAGTTGATGAAAAGGAACCAGCTCACCATGCCCTGGACGTAGAAAATGGCAACCAGTGCGGCGAAGACAAAGAGAAACAACGTGGTGAGTCGGCTGACGACAACCTGCGTTTTGCGGCTCGAGCCCGGGCGGTAGAGGTTGTAGAAATCGTTGACGACGAAGCTGCTGCCCCAGTTGATCAACGAACTCAGCGTGGACATGAAAGCAGCGGCCTCTGCGGCCACGAGCATCCCAACCAGCCCAGGCGGCAACTTGCAGAACTTGACCAGCTCTCCCCAGGCGTAGGCCGGATCACTCAGCACTCGCATGCTGGATGGCGCTGGCCCGACCTGCTGGATCAGGTCTTTGCTCCAGAACACAGAAATGGCCACCATGCCGAGGCCGATGAGAGGGAGGGTGCGAAGCGAAAGCGCCAGGAACGCGTTGAAAAACTGTCCTCCCATGGCGTGGCGTTCGTTCTTGGCGCTGAGAAAACGCTGGGCAGTCATTCCCTCTCCGGCGGTAGGCGAACCCGCAAAGAACAGGCCTTGAACGATCAGAAAGAGAAACGTTGCCAGCGGGATCGCCTGGGTAGGCGGAAATTGCTGCAACGCCTCGGGGCGAAGATGCTGGGCGCGCTCCACGATGGTCGTCCAGCCGCCCAGCCTGTGTACGGCCAGCCAGAGGAAAATGAAATTCCCGGCGAGCAGAATGAAGAACTGGATGACGTCCGTGAAGACGACGCCTACGAGCCCGCCAAAAAGTGTGTAAATCACCGTGACCCCGCCGAACACGAGCAGGATGTCCGCCTCGCTGAAGGGAACGATCGGCGCGATGGTTTTGGCGAAGAACCCGGTGATGTAGCCGATCACCAGGACGGCGATTCCAAAGAGAAAGAGCGCGTACAGCTGGCGCGCGAGGCGAGCCGTCTTGCCCCCGTAGCGAAGCGTCAGAAGCTCAGCGGTGGTGACGATGCCCATGCGGCGCCACATGGGGGCCCAGATGATGGCCACGAGCGGCATCCAGATGATCCACGAAGCCCACCACAGCCAGTTTCCGG
>JAADFT010000436.1 GCA_013152765.1 Calditrichota bacterium
TTGGACGTTTCCGTCGCAGTCCCTAAATTTCTCGCAAAGATACCGACAACTACCAAAGAAAGCAAGGTTTTTCCGTCACTCAGTGCCCATTCTGGAGTGGTTCACTGGAGCCGTTCTTGTCCGGCTGTCAGTACTGAGCCCGCGCCGTGCTGAGTGGATTGCCGGGCTGTTCCTGCTTTCGGGCTGCCGAACCCGGAACTCGTAGACCAAAACCACCGCCACCAGGATCAAAAGAACGACGAGCCAGATCATCAGTTACGTCCTCCCTGCGTAGGGATTTTCGAATTCACTCTCCGCACTTGCAGGTGCGCGACGGTTTGCGCACTCGCAGTGGAAATGCTCAGCAAGACTTGTCCTCGCACGCGCCAGCTCTCTCAGGCCGAAGCGAACAGCGGCACGCACCGTTTCCCTGTCCCACCTGCTTGCCGAAGACGAGCAAAAGCGTCGAAATTGGACGTTTCCGTCGCAGTCCCTAAATTTCTCGCAAAGATACCGACAACTACCAAAGAAAGCAAGGTTTTTCCACCACTCAGTGCCCATTCTGGAGTGGCTCACTGGAGCCGTTCTCGTCCGGCTGTCAGGGGCAAGCCGCGCCGTGCTGAGTGGATTGCCGGGCTGTTCCTGCTTTCGGGCTGCCCTTCGCTCAACGTGCGAGCATCAGCTTCCGACGCAGGGAATCCGGGACAGATTCCGCTTGGGCCTTACCAGACGTTTCGCTAAATTCGCGGCGGAATCGAATTTGGTAGCGAAAAGCGTTCGAAGAAAACGGGGTTTTCTTAAATGGCACAGACAAAGAAACGCACTCAGAAGGCGCCCGCGGTTCGTTCGCAGGTGGAAAAGATCGCCCTGGACCGCAGCGGCTTTGACCTCTACTACCCACCAACCGAGAAAATCGGGACGATCATTGTCGACAACTTCCCCAGTCTCGGCAAGCTCACGGCGCTGCGTTTCCTCGAGTGGGTGCAGGCAAATCCCGGCGGCGTCATTTCCCTGCCAACGGGCAAAACGCCGGAGTACTTCATCAAGTGGGTCACGCACTACCTGGACACCTGGGATGAACCCGAGACGCGCAAGGACCTGGAGGCCAACGGCGTCGATCCGGGGATCCGCCCGGACATGCAGAGTTTACACTTCGTGCAGATCGACGAGTTCTACCCGATCGATCCGGCGCAGCACAACAGCTTTTACTACTACGTGAACAAGTTCTACATCAGCGGCTTTCACCTGGATCCCAGGAAAGCTTTGCTGATCGACAGCTCGCAGATTGGCATTCCGCCGAACCTGGACATCGAGGACGTGTGGCCGGACGCCGAGGTGGACCTGTCGCTCCGCTACCGGCAACCAAAGAACAGCCTGGAACGCCTGCAGAAGCGTGTACTCGAAGCGGTGGACCAGTGGTGCCACGACTACGAGCAGAAGATTCGCGCCCTTGGCGGCATTGGTTTCTTCCTCGGAGGGATTGGTCCGGACGGGCACATTGCCTTCAACGTCCGGGGCTCGGATCACAACTCCACGACTCGGCTCACACCGACCAACTACGAGACTCAGGCTGCCGCGGCCACCGATCTCGGAGGAATCGAGGTGGCGCGGAAACGGCTGGTCATCACCATCGGCTTAGCCACAATCACCACAAATCCCGACGCAACTGCGATCATCATCGCTGCCGGCGAGGCGAAGGCCAAGGTCGTCCGCGACGCCGTTCAGGAAGAGCCGCACATCCGCTACCCGGCCACTGCTCTTCACAAATTGCCGAACGCAAGGTTCTTCATCACCCGCGGAGCGGCGAAGTACCTGGACGAACGTCGCGTACGCTGGCTCAAACAGGCCGAGCAACTCACGGACGAAATGGTTGAAAAAGTGGTACTGGACGTGGCCCTGAAGGAGCGAAAGCGCGTACGCGACCTCACTGCCGAAGATTTGCAGAACGACCTGTGCGGGTCCGTTTTGTTCGAGAAGCTCCCCGAGGACTCCAAGGACGGTCCCGCCCTGGTGCGAAACATCGAGGATCGTCTGCTCAACAAGCTCGACACCGGCATGAAGGTGCGGCGCGAGACGGTTTTCCTGCACACAGCACCGCATCATGACGACATCATGCTCGGTTACCTGCCGTACGCGGTTCGCCACATCCGGGAAGCCAGCAACAAACACCACTTCACCTACATGACCTCGGGGTTTACGGCCGTAACGAATCGCTACGCACTCTCCCTGCTGCAGAAGTTGCGCTACTTCCTTCGCCGCAGGGCTTTCGACGACCTGATCAAAGCCGGCTACTTTGACCCGAGCAACGTGAACGGTCGCAACCGCGACGTGTGGCAGTACCTGGACGGCGTGGCCGCGGACAGGCCCATCATGAAGGACGAAGGCGAGGCCCGCCGTCTCCTGCGGAACCTGATCGAGATCTTCGAAGAAGAGGACATCGACAACCTGAAGCACCGAATCGACGAGCTGATCAACTACTTCGAGACCCAGTATCCGGGGAAAAAGGATTTACCTTACATTCAGCAGCTCAAGGGAATGATCCGCGAGTGGGAGGCAGACTGCCTCTGGGGCTACCTGGGCTTCGACAGCAGTTCGGTGCACCACCTTCGGTTGGGTTTCTACAAGGGCGACATCTTCACCGAGGAACCGACGGCTGACCGCGACGTGCCGCCCATCCTGCGCCTGCTTCGCAAGGTGAATCCCGACGTCGTTACGGTCGCTCTGGATCCGGAAGCCAGCGGGCCAGACACGCACTACAAAGTGCTGCAAGCCGTGGCGGAGGCCCTGCGCCGCTGGGAGAAGGAGTCGGGACGCTCGGACATCGAGGTGCTTGGCTACCGCAACGTGTGGTACCGTTTTCACCCTTCGGAAGCGAACATCTTCGTACCCGTGTCGCTGAACATGTTCGCCGTTCTGCAGAACGCCTTTCTGAACGCGTTCGTGTCCCAGAAGGACGCCTCTTTCCCAAGCTACGAGTACGACGGGCCGTTTAGCGGTCTGGCGCAGCAGATTCAGGTCGAGCAGTACCAGATGCTGAAGACAGCACTCGGCCGGCGCTTCTTCAACGAGCACTCGAGTCCACTGATTCGAGGCACGCGTGGTTTTGTGTACCTGCGCCGGATGAGTCTCGAGGAGTTTTACTCTCACGCCCGCGAAATCCGAAAGACCACGGAGGAACTGGACTGAGGGCCCCTGCGTCCTCGGGGAATTACCAGAGCCCCGGGGACGCGCGCTGGTTCGTCGGCTCAAC
>JAADFT010000437.1 GCA_013152765.1 Calditrichota bacterium
CCTGGAGGCGGATCCCCTGGAGAAGAGGAACCTCGCACCGGAGAGGCCCTCGAAGGTGAAAGAGCTACTTGAAGTCCTGGCGGAAATGAGTCGCAGGGACGCTCTGTCCGGGTAGTGGCTTGCAGCGCTGGTTTGCGATTTGTTTTCTGAGCAGAGTTCTTCGGTGGTGCCAGGTGTTCTCTCTGCCATTTTCAGGTGGGAGTGTCTGCACGTTGTTGCAAGAGTTCAGCATGTTGTGACAGATCTCTGGAGAGGCGCTGCTCCTTTTTGCAGGGGGGATCCCGGGTTGCCGCTTCGGTCGGGGAAACACCCTGCAGAGTAAACGCAGTGTTTCCGTTCGGCTTCTTGTTCCTGAGAAGAAGAGGTGGAATCCGAATTCCATTTGTTGTTGCAGTTGTGTAGCAGAAATTTTACCTTCCCAAAGGTTTGAGCCTGATTTGGCCGAGCCCGTGGAGCTTCAACGGTTGGTCGCGAACTGGTCTGTTCACTGATTTCGAGCGACGAGAAGCGTGGCGAAGAGACGCAGGCGAAAAGCGAAGACTGCTCCAGTAGAGGGAAAGAGGCAGCCTCAGCGGGCAAGCTCTCGACACGCTCGACTGCTCGAGCTGTGGCACTCGAACCTGGCGGTCTCCGTGTTTCTGTTCGTGGTGGCCCTCGCCGTTCGGTTTGTTTACCTTTTTCACCTCGAGCACAACAGTCCCGTCGCCCACATCCTCATTCACGACTCAGCCCTTTTCAACCACCTGGCCCACAAGATCCTGGCCGGGCACCTCGTACTGGACAACGTATTCTACATTTCCCCGCTTTACAGCTACTTCCTGGCTCTGGTCTACGCCATTTTCGGCGACAGCTTCACTGTAGTGCGGGTTGTTCAGTTTGTGCTGGGCAGCCTTGGGGTCGTTGTGCTTTTCGACCTTGCCCGCCGTTACATTCCCAGAGGTGCGGCGTTTGCCGCGGCGTTGTACGCTGCTCTGTACGCGCCGTTTCTGTTTTTCGAAGGCTCCATTCTGGGGACGTCGGTTTCGCTGTTTCTCCTCTTACTGGCTGTCTGGCTTGCGACCCTGTACAGGGATCGTCCGGCTGGCTGGGTGGCGTTTCTGTCGGGTTTTGCGCTTGGGTTGGGAAGCACAGGGCGCCCAAATGCCCTTTTGATCGCCTTCGCCCTTGGGCCGGCTTTCTGGTCCTGGGCAAAGCAAAAGCGACGGTGGTTGCCGGTCTTGGTGTGGTTCGTGGGTGTTTCGATCCCCGTCGGCGCCACGGTGTTGCACAACTACCTTGCCGGTCACGACTTTGTCGTACTGACGAGCCACGGTGGCATCAACTTTTACATTGGCAACCACAAAGGTGCCAGCGGAGTTTGGGAAGCGCCGGAGGGGATGGAAGCCAGCGTCAGCGCCATCAACCTCGAAGAGGCCACGCGGGTTGCCGAAGAGCACGTTGGCCATCCGTTAAAGCCTTCGCAGGTCTCGACTTACTGGTACAAACGCTCGCTCCAGTACATCACCCACCATCCGGTCGACTGGCTTTTGCTCACAGCAAGGAAGTTGATCCTGTTCTTCGATCCTTACGAAGTGCCTCTGAATTTCGAGTACGCTTTTCACCAGCAATTCTCGTGGCTGCTGCGCATTCCGCTGACCAATTTCGCTTTCCTGATGCCTTTTGCCGTGCTCGGTCTGGTGCTTGCCTGGCCCGAGCGGCGTCGATTCGCGCTCCTGTACGGCGTGGTAGGGCTGTACACGCTGAGCGTGGTTCTGTTCTTCGTCAGCGGCCGCTACCGCTTGATGATCGTGCCCTACTTCATCATTTTTGGCGTTTACGGGGCGCTCAAACTGGGCGAAGCGTGGCAAAAGCGGACTCGGTGGGCAGCGTGGGCCAGCCTTGGATTTGTGGCGTTTCTCTCGTTTTCGCTTTACAGCGCCTGGAAGCAAACGCAGGAAGCAAATTTCGGAAACGAGTACTACAACCTTTGCGTAGCGCACCTGAACGAGGGTCACGTGGAGGATGCCATCTACTGGGGCCGCAAAGCCATCATTGCCGACCCCACGATTGTGAACGCTCACTACAACCTGGGGCTGGCGCTGTACAAGCGCGGCAATTACCGCGAAGCGACGAAGGCCTTTGAGTACGTGGTCAAGCTGGATTCGACGGAGGCCTCCGCCTGGGGAAATCTCGGTGGGCTGTACCTGCTGGCCGGGAAGATTCAGAAGGCACTCAAGTCGTTGCGGCGGGCGATTGCACTGGATTCGACGAACGTGACTGTGTGGCTGAATCTGGGGCGCGCGTACTACGAACTGGGCGATTACGAGAAGGCGTGGTCCGCGTGGGTCAAGGCGCTCGAGCTGGATCCGGAGAACCCGATTGCCAGGCAGAACCTGGAAGTGCTGCGAAGCATGGGGTACGGGCGTGAGGAAGATCTGCTTAGCCCTGACGCTGCTGGTGGCGGCGGGAACGTCGGCACGCGATCTGAAAGCCCAAAACACTGACCGACTGTGGAAGCCGAGGCGGGTAGAGAAGGGACTGTCCCTCGCTTTCTCGGGCGCGACAACGTGGTTTACCGCCGAGTTCTACCGCATTTACCTGCCTCTGCGTCCGGGGAGCGGCTGGTCCGCCGAGGTGGGTTACCGGTGGAACCGCTGGATCCAGACCTACGGAGCGCTGACGTACACGGAGCACCACCCGCGTTTCTGGTGGCTTTGGTCGGGCACGTACGGCTTTCTGGTGGCTGAGTTGAAAGCCGTCTTCCCGCTGACGCGCTGGCGACACCTGCGACCCGCCGCAGTCGTCGGTTACGGGCGTGCCGTCCTGAGTGGCGAACAGGAGCAGCTCCTGGGCCACACCATCCTGGCGGGTGCCTTGGTGGAATATTTTCTCACGCGGCGGGTTACTCTCGGAGCCGAGGCGCTGGTGAGGTACATCGACTACACCAGCGTCGAGTACCGGGTGCCCGGTGTGTACTTGAACTACGGCACGGTGAACGGAAGCCACACGGCTTTGCTCTGGCTGCGACTTGCCGTGCACCTGGGGCGGATTTGAACACGGTAGTGGTACTCTACACTGCGCCGGGAAGTCCAAACCCGGAGCTGTTTCTGCTGCGTCTGAATGCTGGTAGTTTCTTCCCTGGCTGAGCCCGCTTCAACGGGCTCCTTCTCAAAGCGGGAAGTGAGCTTGCGCTTTTTGGCTTGCTCAGGCGAATGTGAGGCGGTGGATCAAGCTCTCACTTGC
>JAADFT010000438.1 GCA_013152765.1 Calditrichota bacterium
TCAGGTCCTGAATCTGCACGGCAACCTCCGAACTCAAGAAAAAACTCCAGACGGTGGTTCCGATGCGAACGTGTTTGACATTCAGACTGGCGTTTCTGTTCAGTGCTTGGCTAAGGCAGGAACCAAGCGAACGCGCGCGTTTGACTATGCAGATATGTGGGGAGATCGTCAGGTCAAGTACCGCCAACTGCTCAATGAGTCACCAAGAGCAGTCGGTTGGATTTCTCTTGTGTCCTGCCTCTCTTGGAATTGGACTCTCGGGCCTGAGTGTGTAAGGTGCTGTCTCCTGGCAGACAAAGGAGGACAGCATGGGCCGGAAACCGAGACGACAGTACACCGCAGCACAGAAGGTCGCCATCTTGCGGGAGCACCTGTTGGAGGGCCGACCGGTCTCCGACATCTGCGACAAGCACGATCTGAACCCGACCGTGTTCTACCGCTGGCAGAAGCAGTTCTTCGAGTCGGGACACCTGGTCTTCGAGCACGGCGGCAGTGATCCGGCGGCGCGCACTGCCGAGAGGAAAATCGATAAACTCGAGCGCAAGCTGCGGCAGAAGGACATGGTCCTCGGCGAGTTGATGGCCGAATACGTCGCGGTAAAAAAAACGCTTGGGGACGACTGACAGGCGTCTGGGTCGAACCGGATAGGCGTGATATTGTGGTGGACTTCGTGACAACCTGGAGCGCAAAAGCCGAGCTGCCGGTGGCTTTCTTCACCAAGCGGCTGGGCATTTCGCGCTCTAAGTTCTTCGACTGGAAGAAACGGTACGGCCGGGAGAACCGGCATAACGGATCGGTGCCGCGAGACTTCTGGCTGGAGGACTGGGAAAAGCAGGCGATCATTGACTTCTACCTGGGGCATCCCCGCGAGGGTTACCGCCGCTGCTGTTACATGATGCTCGACGACGATGTCGTGGCGGTCAGTCCGGCCACGGTGTACCGAGTGCTGAACCGTGCGGGATTGATGCGCCGCTGGAATGGCAAGCCGTCAGGCAAGGGCCAGGGCTTCAGTCAGCCCGGCGGTCCGCACGAACACTGGCACGTGGACGTTTCGTACGTGAACATCTGCGGCACGTTCTACTACCTGTGCAGCGTCCTGGACGGCTACAGCCGATACATCGTGCACTGGGAAATCCGCGAGTCGATGAAAGAGCGCGACATGGAGATCATCATTCAACGCGCCCTGGAACGGTTTCCTGGCGTCAAGCCACGGGTGATCACCGACAACGGCCCGCAGTTCACCGCCAGGGATTTCAAAGAATTCATCCGGATCAGCGGCATGACCCATGTGTGCACATCGCCATATTATCCGCAGAGCAACGGCAAGCTGGAACGCTACCACGGGACGATCAAGAGCGAGTGTATTCGACCGAAGACCCCGCTCTGCGCCGAGGACGCACGGCGCGTGATTGGCCGATATGTATGCCATTACAACGAGGTACGGCTGCACAGCGCGATCGGGTATATGACGCCCAAGGACAAGCTCGAAGGACGCGAGAACGAGATCTTTGCTCTGCGCGATCAGCGACTGGAGCAGGCCAGGGAAAACCGACGGCGGAAACGTTCGGGAACGCAACGCCCCGGGCAGACAAACAGCAAACATGACGGAAGGACCGGATGTATCGAGAGTCAAAGGGAAAGTCCCCTTTCCCTTTGACCACGAGATTGCAAAACGTCAGGACCGGCGGGACTGTCAAGTGGAAGCCGGAATAAATAGCGAGCTTGCGAGCGGCTTTATGCCGGAAGTCCACTTGACCGGACCGACGGGCCGGACCACCGGGTCGGCGCATTCGGAAAAGGAAAACGAGACTGTACCAACACACTTACCGGGAGCATCCGGATAGTCCAGTTCACGGGGAACCAGGACACACGCAGCAATTCAGTCCTCACAACCAGCGTCTTGGCTTCCGTTGCCACTGGTTTCCCCAACAAGATCGGGCGGGCAGCCCTTCCACTACTTCGTACTCCCGAGTTCTTTTACTTCGACATGGTGCGGAGTGTGCACGAGCGCGGTGAGAACACGCTCAACTGGTTCAGCATGGATCGCGATCCGATGGCCAAGTTCTACGCTGAGGAAAGGCGCAAGGCAGCACTTCGTCCCTGGCGAAGGAGGCACCTTGAGGAGTTGGCGATTGAGCTTCAGTTGACCCCGGCCCGGGACGAGGTGTTCGATATCCTCGACCGATACCGTGCCGATCTGCCGAATTCACCAAATGATGATGAATCCGGTGAAGTATGGCGCTACCGGCTTCACCGCATGGACGTCAGGGGATGGAAAGTGGAGGAGGACAGAGAGAACAAGAGGGTTATTATCAAGCCTGGCAAGTTGGACGAGGACTTGGCTGAGAAGCAGGAAGCGGCTATGCAGGACAATGCCCTGAGAGAGCGTTTCACAAAGCTGCTCCTGTGGGCTGAGAAGACCTATGCTGGCGAACCATTTGACGCTGAGTACTACTCAGACTTCCATGACGCTTTGACCGAAGCGAAAGAGCTACGCGAGTTCGTGGCTGGAGGACAATCAGATGTATTGATCCAGATGCAAGCTGGAGGAATCGTTACGGCTGCCGCCGTCTGTATCCGTGATCACCTGGAGGAGTTGGACGAAAAAGCGATCTCATGGGCAATCGAACAGATTTTGGGAGCTATTCAAGCCTCTCTCAAGAAAACGAATTCGTTGGCACATCATGACAGAACAAACATGAATGGTACACAGGCAGCGGCGGAGGCATTGCCGGGGTTGGTTGCTCTGGCAAACGAGGATAAAGAAGGACTGGAGGGACTTCGATCAGTCATTGCGTTGACCATTACTCATCCGAATGATGCGGTCAGGCGCTCTGCGGCACGCGGGATCCGGGACAAAATGTGGCAACATGATCCTGTCGGTGCTGAAGCCTGCCTGTGCGGTGCCATCGAGTATTCGCGACTTCGCATGTACTACAGCCACTGGGGAACCGTGCTTCGAGCCAGGGTGGAAGGGGCATCGGACCTCAAGCCTGGCAACGACAAGTCTCGTGAGGAGCGGTTGGCGGAAGAGGTACAACGCCTCATACAGCAGATCAGTGAAGCCAACATGCCGCTGAGCGAAGGACATATCTCACTCACCACCCATAGCGCCTGGCATCTTCTGGAGCCTTGCCTGATGATACCCGTGGGGTCTTCAACCGCATCGCACAGGAACCTTCTTGTTAGGGTCCTTGGTTTGATCTTGGAT
>JAADFT010000439.1 GCA_013152765.1 Calditrichota bacterium
TACAACCAGACTTCGCTGTTGCGGACGATGGAGCAGATTCTGGGGCTACCCCCGATGAACCAGCTGGACGCAGCAGCGAAACTCATGACCGACTGTTTCTCGCAGGAGCCCGACCTCACACCCTACAAAGCGCTTCCAAACCGGATTCCCTTGGACGAGCTGAATCCTCCGGTCGAGTCCTTGCACGGCAAAGCCCGTCATTTCGCCGAGCTTTCGGCAGCGCCGGAATTCGACGCCATCGACACCGGAGACGACGATCTCTGGAACCGGATCATCTGGTTTGCCACCAAGGGCGACGTCCCGTACCCGGTGGCCTACGCCGGGCACGACGAAGATTAGCGGAGCAAGAAGAACCATTGTAGAGTGTCTGCTTCGCGGTGGGGTCTTCCGCCGCAGGAGGTAGAGACAAGCAAGTCGGAGCCGCAACTGTGCGGATTCTGGTTGTCGAAGACGACCCGCTACTTGCAGATGCCGTTGCCAAACACCTGCGCAGCGAAGGCTACGTGGTGGACGTGGTCGGTGACGGACCGACGGCGTCTGAGCAGGCTTTCGTGGAAGACTACGACCTGATCGTGCTCGACATCATGCTGCCGGGACGGGACGGACTCAGCGTCTTGCGGGAATTGCGTCACGAGCACGTGGAAACACCGGTCCTGCTGCTCACGGCCCGCAGCCAGGTGGAAGACCGCGTAGCTGGCCTGGACGCCGGTGCCGACGACTACCTGGTGAAACCGTTCGCGCTGGCCGAGCTGCTGGCCCGGGTTCGCGCCCTTTTGCGCAGGGCCACGGGCGAACACAGCGCGGAACTCACCGCCGACGACCTGGTGCTGAATCCGGCGACCCGTGAGGTGCGAAGAGCGGGTCACTCGATCCACCTGACGCCAAAGGAGTTTGCGCTGCTGGAATTTTTGCTGCGCAACAAAGGTCGTGTGCTAACACGCCTCACCCTGGCTGAGCACGTTTGGGGCGACAATTTCGACGTCATGACGAATTTCATCGACGTGCACATCAAGAACCTGCGCCGCAAGATCGACGCGCCCTTCCAGAGGCGCCTGATTCACACGGTGCGCGGTGTCGGTTACACGCTACGCGACCCGGAACCGGAAGATGATTAACCTGCGTTCCATCCGCGCCAGACTCACCCTGTGGAGTGTCGCCGCTCTGGCGGCCATCCTGGCCATTTTCTCCGCTACGGCCACCTGGAACATGCGACAGGCCCTCCTGCGTGCTCTGGAACACACGCTCGAAATGCAGGCCGACGCTGTTGCGGACTCGTACGACCCTGAGGAGGGGCGATTCAACGTTCTTCACGAAGGCGAGGAGGAAGCCAACGAGGCCCTCAGTGCCTGGATCAGGATCGTGGCCGAAGACGGCGGGATTTTGTACGAGACGGCGGCCATGGGCGCTGCGGGATGGCCGTTTCCGTACGACCGCGCAAGCGAGCTTCGCGACCGGGCTGACTTCTTTTTCCAAAAGCTCGTCTCAAGGAGTGGCCGCTCTTACCTGGCGGTTATCTACCCGGTTTGGCGTGGTAGTCAGCTCGTAGCCTGGGTTCAGCTTGCCCTCCCGACCAAGCAGGTCTCCGATCCGCTTCACCGTCTGATTGTGAGCCTGCTGATTGCGGCTCCGGTGGCGCTCCTTTTGGCCGGCTTCACCGGCTACTGGCTTGCAGACCGCGCACTTCGGCCCGTGGAGGTGATTCGAAGCCGGGCCGAGAGCATTTCGCAGGCAAATCTGGCTGCTCGTGTCCCCGTACCCGGTCGCGGCGACGAGCTCAGTCGGCTGGCGGAAACGTTCAACGCCATGCTCGACCGCCTCGAAGCGGCTTTCAAAGCGCAGCAGCGCTTCATTGCCGACGCTTCGCACGAACTGAAAACGCCGATCGCAATCCTGCGGGCCCGCTGGGAAAACGAAATCAACGACGCAGACCTGCCACAGGAAGTGCGCACTCAACTGACGCGGGATGTGGAAGAACTGGCCCGTCTCAACAAACTGGTCGAAGACCTGCTCCTGCTCACCCGCGCCGACGAAGGCAAGATTCCCCTGGCTCGCGAGCCGGTCTCGCTCGACGAGCTTCTGAACAGCCTTCTGGAGGACGCCCGCACGCTCGCCTCTGGCAAGGAGCAGAAGATCCACACGGAGATCACCACTTGCGGTACAGTACAGGGCGACCGCAACCGCCTGTACCAGCTCTTCCTGAACCTGGTGGACAACGCGGTGAAGTACAGCCAGCCCGGGGCCACCATTCGAATCACGTGCGAACGCCGGGGCGCGCGTGTGGTCGTCGCCGTGCAGGACGACGGTCCGGGGATTCCTCCGGAGGATCTGCCGCTGATCTTCGACCGCTTCTACCGCGTGGACAAGTCGCGCTCACGCGAGCTCGGCGGCTCTGGCCTGGGACTCTCGATTTGCAAGTGGATCGCCGAAGCTCACGGCGGCAGCATCACGGTTCAAAGCCAGCCCGGCCAGGGCACAAGAGTGGAAGTCTCGCTACCCGCCACTGCTTAGTGCCTCGCTCACCCAAACGCGATGCGACCCAACGCGCAAACAGCGCGAGTCCCTCGGTCCAGCACAGGTTAACGTCTCCCCTCCCACACCAGTTTTTGCGCCTGGCGTACAGTTGGAGTCTCCAGGACTACCAAGTACACGCCTGCCGGTACCACACGCCCGGCGTCGTCCCGCCCTCGCCACGCTGCAACGACAGAAGCCGTTGCACTCCAAACACCAGCCTGGAGTGCAAAATCTCCCGATTTTGCTACGGGCTCGGAGAGCCCGTGGCGTAGCGCGAGCTTCAGCTCGTGCGAGGGAATCGCAGAAACGTGTCCGTCACCCGAGACAACCGTTAGGAAGTCATGCCGAATCTCACGCACGCGTTGCTTCACAGATCCGCAAAGCGGCAGCAAGCTGCCGCACTCCAAAGCGCCCGCCAAGGCGGGCGCGAAAAACGCAGCCGGGGAGTTCGGAGTTCACTCCCCGGCGACACCACCACATAACCAAAACGCAGCCTGGACGCGCAAAGCGCGTCCCTCCGAGTCTCGCGCGTTTGCCGAAAAACCGTTGCCAGAAAAACGCCGCGGAGAAGCGAAGGACGCGAAGAAGAAGAAAAAACGGAGAGGCTCTGCAACCGCAGGGAGTGCAGGGCCTGCCCAGCGCGGTCTACGAAAACCTGAAACTGCCTTCCTCAACGCTGAAACATTCCCACCGAAGCT
>JAADFT010000440.1 GCA_013152765.1 Calditrichota bacterium
TCGGCGTAGGCCCTCCAGTTGGGCGCGTTTTCACGCCGCTCGAATTCATCACGCAAGACCTGAATCTCCTCCGCCAGCGACGCGACTGCGTCACGCTCTTGCCGTACCGTGTCCAGAAGCTTCCCCCTCTGTTTCTGGATTTCTTCCAACCTCTTCTTGAGAAAAGACGGCGTGTCGCTGGACGTGCCCGTTGGCAAAATCTGCAGTATCCGTGACTCCAACACGAGCAAATTGAGCCGCAGTTTCTCCAGTTCCGCTTCCAACTTCGCCAGACGCTCCCTGGCGGAACGTCCGACCTTCGCATTCGTTGCAGGTGCAAGGTCAATCAGGTGATCGAAAACGCGGATCGCGTCGTCGTAGCGGCCCAGTTCCAGCAGCGACCGACCGAGGACGAACAGAGCTTCCTCCAGGCTTTTGGTGTCGGGAAACTGGGTCACCAGGTCCGTACACGCATTCACGGCCACATCGTACATGCCGCCCTTGTAAGCCGCCCAGGCCATCCCAAGCAGGGCATCCTGACGCTTCACGTGATCCGGAAAAACAGACCGAAAACGATCCACTGCACGTTTGTAGTAACCAAGCTCGTAGTAGATGTAACCAAGGGTGAGACGCCCCTCACCCACAACAATACGGTCCAGTTCGTCTACCAGCGGTAACGCACTCAGGCGCTCAAACACTTCTACCGCCTTTTGTACTTCCCGCTTGTGCAAAAGGCAGAGGCCTGCAGCGTAAAGTGCGTAGCCGAAATATTTGCTGTTGCGACTAATGCCACCAAGCGTTTTGACGGCGGAATCGTAATCCCCTAATTCCATCAGGGACAGGCCGGCAAAATACCGGGCCCCATCGAGCAATCTTCTGGAAGCGCGGCCCGATCTCTGGATTTGCTCGAAGCGGGCCAGTGCAGCCGTGTAATCGCCAGTTTTGTACGCAACACGCTCCAGACCGAAAATCGCCGCTGCCGCGGACGGTCTGTCCGGAAATCTCTTCAGGGCATGTTTGAAGATGCCCTTCGAAGCGTCAAAAAGACCGAGCTCGTAGAGTGCGTTGCCCAACAAGACCTCGGCTTGATCAAGCTTCGAGTAGCCCGGATGGAAATCCACCAGGACAACAAGATCGCGGGCACAGCGCCAGTAGTTTCCGTTGGAATACTGGGTCACCGCATCCTTAAGAAGCCCGTCAGAAAGAACCTCGAGCTCGTGCAGAATGTACTCCGCTCCTTGTCCCTGTGCCAGCACAGGCACAAGAAACGCCACCAGCAGCCATATGTACCCCATCACGGAGCTTCTTAAGGACTTCATCACATGCCGCCACAACCGCAGCCCTGCGAAACTTACTCAGGCTTCGGTTTCTTTTCGTTTTCGAGCCTCTTTCTCAGCTCTTCCAGTTCCTTTGCAGCCTCAATTCGCTTGCGCCTGATTTCCTCCATGCCCTTCAAGTTCTTCTCACGCCGCAATTGTTTTTCCCGCTTCAGGTACCGCATCAGCGAGTAGGGGTACGTGACTCCGACGATGAATTTCCAGTCCGCGTAATCCCGCACGTAAGGAGGATAACCAGCCTTCGTCTTCTCATCCGTAACCGAGAGATCCAGTGCTACGTCGTAAATCAGGTTCCAGGGCCCGACAAATTTGAACCCCGGCGTGATTCGCATCGAATTTTTCCCAAACGGAATGTCAGGGTTGTTCACAAACACCTCAGCCGTGTACTCAAAGTACAAAACGCTGCCACCGACCGGGAACTTGATGCCAGCACCAAGGAGCAGTTGATCTTTTCGATCTTCAAAATAACGGTCGTTGACGTCGTTGTCCTGGTACCCAACGTTCAAATTCACTTGAAACGGCATTACCGGAGAACGCTCTCTCATGTCCAGGGTCATGAGTCCTCGCAAAGCCCAGGCAAGCTTCCCCGACGAGTAAGGCTCGTACGGTACGGGATGCCTGCTCCCGGTGGGGATTGACAACAGAGCATGCATGCCCAGGCCAAACCACTCCGGCGTGAATGGGTAGTGAAACTTCACACCGAACTCACTGTCCCCCGGTGGTCCCCAAATTCCTTCCTGTATGTCCTGATAAGGTGTGACGCGAGCAGTCAGTTCCAGAACATTGGACAACCCAAACGTGAACCCGATGTTGAGGGTGTGATCCTTGGCAAGACTCGAATTGACCTTCTCAACATAGTTCAGCGCGTAAGCGCACACGTAGAAGTTTCCGGGTCCAACTGTCCTGGCGCTCTGCACCCGAAGCATTCCACGTCCACCGGACATGGTGGTTTGGGCAAAAGCAGCTGTCTGCCACAAAAGCGCTACCGCGAGAAATCCTTTCATCAGAGGATGTCGCATGGCCTCTCCACTATCCTGGTTCAGCGGCCTGCAGGCATGAGCGTGAGCTCTACGAGAAGGAAATTCGAAGACCGAAAAGAGGAGGGTAAATTAACCCAGCCGCCCGTTCTGCCCTCCTGGCCTCCCGTCCGTCACCAGCAGGAATTTACCAACCTCGCTGAACCGATGCAAGGTAAATCTCCCCACCTGCTGGGGCCATCCGCATCACCCAGTTGTTGCAAAAACGCCACTAAAGCCCGTCTGCGCCAACAAAACGTTGTTCACTGGAAACGGCCGCTGCACGCAACCCAGCCGAGTTGGAAACAATCTCTTGGGACCAACCCTCGAACCCGGCGAACTACGCGCCTCTCTCACTCAAGCTCACCACAACGCCAACACCACCTGCTACAGCAAACCGCGGCGTCGGCGTACGGTCCATTCGGCTGCCAAAATGCCGACCAGCACCAACAAAAGCCACGGGGTGGCTTTCACCGACCAACTGCCCGGCCGTTCGTCCCGAATGTCACGTTCGGCAAAGTGCTCCGCCGCGTCCGAGACTGCGGTCAGCAGCGGCCGCAAATCCTCGCTTTTCACACACGTTCCACCTGTCGCCTGGGCCAGTCGCCTGAGGACGTCCGGCCGAGCCCGGAGATCACTCAGTTCAGCCGCAAAGGCCTTTACGGCGAAAGTTCCCCGCACCGGTCCCCAGGTGCGATCCCCCACCCTAGCCACAGCTTCGTATTTGTACGCACCCGAAGGCAACGCAGCAACCTGCCCACGGTACAGACCGTTCCCAAGATTCACCAGAAGTACGGTCTGTTCCGCCTCTCCATTCTGGTCCATCAACTTCACAGCCACAACAGCGTTGTCCACCGGCCGCAAACCAAGGTCGT
>JAADFT010000441.1 GCA_013152765.1 Calditrichota bacterium
CCAAAGATCGACGAGCAAGCCTTCTTTTTCCCGCACGAATGGCATGATTCCCCCACGATGCCTGGCTACCGGTGGCTCGGGGATTTGAGCGTCGATCAGCTGGATGGCTGGATGGTGGGGCTCGCCACGTACTTCGACCTCGTGGCAAACGAGGCGGAAAAGCGGGACATTGCTGCAGCCGTGGACCGGGTGGCACAGCGCCTCGTGGCCAACGACATCCGGATCGTGGACGTTGACGGCAAGATGACGCTGTGGGGCAACATGAGCCCCTCTCTCCCCCACGAGCACCTCAACGCGCTTCTGGCGCTCAGTAACATGAAGATCGCGCATCACGTAACCGGGAAGGACATCTACGCAAGGGTCTACTCGGACCTGATCGAGAAACACCGTTTCCACGAAGAAGCCGCCCTGGCCAAAGTTCTCTACCCTCGCTTCGCCGTGAACCACTCCGACGACAACCTCGCTGCCCTGGCACTTTACGCCCTCATGCGTTACGAAACCGACCCCTGGCTCAAGTGGCACTACAGAGTCTCGGTGGAGCGTCACTGGCTGCTCCTCCGGGATGAGAATCGCACATTCTTTGACTTCTGGCACCAGGCTCTGATTCCGGACGCGCAAAGCTTCGACGACCACACACTTGACGATCTGAAGAAGGCCACCATCCACCGGAGCAAGCACACCACGTTTATGCGAACCCAGCACGGACCGGTGAAGATTACAGGTTGGTGGCAACACGCGCCCGGAGATTTCCTCCGCGCTTACTGGTTTGGCAGGTACTACGGTTTCCTGGACGAGCACGACCAACTCAAGAAGCTCCCCGAACCGCCCGACATGGTGCTGGTGCCGGCCGGGGAGTTCATCATGGGCAGCAACACCGGCGACGCCGACGAAGGTCCGCAGCGCAAAGTGTACCTGCCCGCCTTCTACATCGACCGGTGTGAGGTCACCAACGCCGAGTTCAAAAAGTTTGACCCCAACTTCAGCTACCCGCCCGGCAAAGACAACTACCCCGCTCTCGTCACTTGGGACCAGGCAAATGCCTACGCGAAGTGGGCCGGGAAACGTCTTCCCACGGAGGCTGAGTGGGAGAAAGCAGCGCGTGGAACGGACGGCCGCATTTTCCCGTGGGGCAACTTCTGGGACCTGTCGCTCACGGTGTGGGACACGAACAGTCCGGTGGGGACAAATCCTGCAGGGGCAAGCCCTTACGGAGCACTGGACATGGCCGGAAACGTTTGGGAGTGGACTGCAGACTGGTACAAGCCTTACCCCGGGAACGACACACCTTCGCCCGCTTATGGCGAGAAGCACAAGGTGATCCGTGGCGGTTCAGAGTTCAACGACGTGAGTTTCTTCCGCTGTTCACACCGCTACTACGCTCCGCCGGACTCACGAGTACACGGCTACGCCATCGGGTTCCGCTGCGTGAAAGACGCCCAGTAGCTCGCAAAAACTCCCGCGGGAGAACTCGCGCGTGAGTTCGCACCAGCAAGAAATTCACAAGGGCCAGCAGTGTTGCTGGCCCTTGCCGTGAGAGGAAGTGAACGCCGTGGGTTCACTCGGGGTACGTTGTCGACTGAAAACTCAACTTGCTGTGGCGCTGCTACTTCAGCAGCAACATCCGCGTGGTCTCTCGCCCTCTGTCCGTCTCGATTCTGACGAAGTACACACCGCTTGGTACCTCCCGCCCCGCCTGGTCCCGCGCGTCCCAGACCACCTCGTGGTAACCAGCTGAGAGCGAAGCAAATTCGTAGATCCTCACAACCTGCCCAACCGCGTTCAGGATTCGCAGGGTTACCGGCTTCGCTGCTGACAGGTGAAAGCGAATCGTGGTGGTGGGATTGAACGGATTCGGGTAGTTGCGGTCCAGGCCGTCGCGGGTCGGGACACCAAGCCGAGCAAGAGACAGGTTGTCCCGAACGCCTGTGGTCGCGGCTGTTTCGTCCGTTGTCTCGTAAACCTCGAACTCACCGATCTGCCTCCAGCCGCTCGTGGGGTCATCCAGGATCAGCTTCACGTACTTCGCGTCCGTGGCAGGGAAGACAAACTCTTCCCAGTCGCCGCCGTTCTTCTTCGCGTCAACTACGGTTACGAAATCGGCGTCGGCGATGCCCGTGCTCGACACCTGAACGCGGAAGTGACGCACCCAGCGGCTCTCGTAGCCAACGCCGGTGTCGCACATCAGGCGAATCTTGTAGAGCTTCTTCGTGCCGCGATCCTGGAAGCCAAAAATCGCCCACGGCGGATTGCCCTGAGCCGTGACCGTGCCGTCCCAGCCCTCGGTGTCGCCGTCGATGGCGTTCTCCCACGTTTCACCCGGAAAAGCGGGACCGGAGTCGATCAGCTCCAGCGAGGAGACCGTGGTGGGTGGCTCGAGGAATTCAACCGTCGCCACATCGGGCCCGCCCGGCACCGAGTACCGGATTACAGCCCCGTTAACCGTCACCCTGATCTCGCGAGTACCCGGCTCCGTAGTTGTGTAGGTCGCCACGTACTCGCCCGGCGTCTCGGATTCCAGAACGTCTGAGAAGACACCCGTCCCGGTGTTCGTCCACAGGTGGAATTCGGCGGGAGACTTGCCGGGGATCGGGTTGCCGTTCTCGTCGACCAGGTTGATCCGGATGAGCGACGCATCCGTGCCGCTGGCGTAGTGCGGGCTTGTTGCGGTGATTGTTGACTGGTCCGCGTCCGGCAGCACCACGTCAGCACAGACCTGGAACTCGCCAATTTGCTTCAACCCTGAGGCGGGTTCCACGATTTCCAGCTTCAAGTACAAAGCCTCGGTCGGGGAAACTTCCCACTCCTGCCAGCCGCCACCGTTCTTCTGGGCATCCAGTAGGAGGTCGAAGTGTACGCTGTCCACCGAGGTGTACACACGAAAGCGGGTGACCCAGCGGCTCTCTTCACCGACACGTGTGTCCGTGAGCAGTTTCACCGAAGTGACCACCCGCGTGCGTCCGTCGCCAAATTTGAACACAGCGTAGGCTGGGTCGGCATCCTCAGCCGTAACGGTGCCGTCCCAACCATCCGTGTCGCCGTCGATCGCGTTCGACCAACCCTCACCCGGGTAGGCGGCGCTGCTGTCCACCAGGGTCAGCCAATCCACGTAGCAGCTCGGCCCGTAAACCTGAATGAAGTTCTTGATGGTTTTCTGCTCGGCGCCGTCGTTCACCGTGTGCGTGACTGTGTAGGTACCGGGCTCC
>JAADFT010000442.1 GCA_013152765.1 Calditrichota bacterium
TTTCTACGCCCCCCAGCGTGAGCTAAAGCTCCCGCTACCGGACGGGCTCTTTGAACGCGTTGCGAATTTCTGGCGAGGGGGAGATTTACGACCCTGAAATCCCGCCTTGCCCCTTCTCTGCGGCGTTCAGTGCCTTGGCGGTTCGCGCCGCGGCGTGACCAGTGGATCCCTCTTGCTCTCCCGGTTGGAACCCTCCTTGACCCTCTCCTTTCCCGTTTTCCCTTGACTTTTTGGGGCCTTTTTGTGATATTTCGACGGCTCAAAGAGAACGACGCTTAAGAAAATGCGCTGGCCCGGTGGGCCAGTCGTCTTTTTCGGGCCGGTTGCTGCGGCTGAGCACGAAAAGCGGGTTCGGAGTCTAAGGGGAGCAGAATGAGCCAGTTGCGACCGGTCGTGAAGGTGTTGCCGATCCTCGCTGTGACGTACAGTGACGCAGATGCCGCGGAGGAAGCCCTCGCGCGCTTCGCCGAACTGGCGGGCAACGTGGTGCAGCGTTCGGACGCCTACGATTTCAGCGCCTACACGGACTACTACCGCGAGGAGATGGGGCCAGGTCTGGCTAAGTTCTTCGCGGCTTTCGGGAAATTGATCGAGCCGGACGAGCTTGTGACGCTCAAACACGCGGCCATGGCCATTGAAGACGCCTTCAAGATTGACGGGCGAAGGCGGGTGAATCTCGATCCGGGCTACCTGGAGTTTTCGAAGCTGGTGCTCTCGACGACGAAGAATTTTGACCATCGAGTCTACCTGGGACGCGGAATCTACGGAGACGTGCAGCTGCGTTACCGGCGTGGCCGTTTCCAGTTCAACGACTGGACGTACCCCGACTACAAGTCCGATCTCGCGCTGCGGTTCTTCGAGCGTGTCAGGGAAGCGTACGTGAAGCTGGAGAAGCAGAGTCGGCGCGTCTCGAGCGAGCTGTACAGGTACGGGGTCGAGACCTGATGGCCGGGGTAACGTACAAAGATGCCGGGGTCGACCTTGACGCGGCTGAGCGCTCGCTGACGGCGATCAAACGTTTAGTGGCCGAGACGCACGGGCCGCGGGTGCTGAAAGACGTAGGGCTGTTCGCTGCTTTCTTCGACGGTCATTTTCCGGAGCTGAAGAAGCCTGTGCTGACGGCTTCGGTGGATGGAGTGGGTACAAAACTCAAAATTGCGTTTGCCACGAATCGCCACGACACGGTTGGCCAGGACCTGGTAAATCACTGTGTGAACGACATCATGACGTCCGGGTCCAGGCCTTTGTTTTTTCTGGACTACTTTGCGACCGGACATCTCGAACCGGACGTCGTTGAAGCGGTGGTTTGGGGTCTGGCCAAAGCCTGCAAGGAGAACGACTGCGCCCTGGTCGGTGGGGAAACCGCTGAAATGCCCGACATGTACCCGCCCGGTGAATACGACCTCGCAGGGACGATCGTCGGGATTGTGGACCGCGAGGCCATCGTGGACGGCAGCCGCATCCAGGCTGGGGACGTGCTCGTCGGGCTGCCTTCCACGGGACTGCACACGAACGGCTACTCCCTGGCGCGCAAAGTGCTGTTCGAAATTGGCGGCCTTTCGGTCGACAGCAAGCCCGAAGGACTGGACGGAACCCTCGGCGAAGAGCTGTTGAAGATTCACCGTTCGTACAAGCGAGCCATCGAGGTGGCTCTACAGGTCGGCGGGGTAGTCGGGATCTCCCACATCACCGGCGGCGGCATTGTGGGCAACACGCGTCGCTTGCTTCCAGAAGGGCTGGCGCTCAGAATCGCGTGGGGTGCGTGGCCGGAACCGCCGATTTTCGGCCTGATTCGCAGCATCGGTCAGGTGCCGGAAAGCGAGATGCGCCAGACGTTCAATCTCGGGATTGGGCTGATCTTTGTGGTCAGGCGCGAGTGGGCAGAAGCTCTTCGGAAGGCGCTCGAAGCCTCTGGCGAACCGAGTTACGTTGTGGGCGAGGTTGTACGGGCCTCGTAACGCAGCGGAATTTTCGTCAAGAAGTGGAGGCCCGAAACGGGGAAGCTTCTGCGGGGCAAGCTGGACCAGGGCAGTTCTGTGAAGGAGGCGGCCTGCGGAGTTTACAGTTTGTTTGAGAGACGAGGTGCGCTGTGCTGAGACTCTTGGTTGCAATTCTCGTTTCGTATTTTGTGGGCGGGTTTCCGACCGCCCTGGTGACGGGTAAGGTCTTCCGCGGCATCGACATTCGCCAGCACGGCAGCGGAAACGCTGGGGCGACGAACGCCTTTCGCGTGCTTGGCTGGAAGATTGCTTTGCCCGTCATGATCGTAGATGTGCTGAAGGGCACGTTTGCCACGCTGGTGATTTCGAAACTTGCGCTCGGCGCTGTGGGTTGGCCACCTACCGCTGTTGAGCTCGTCTGTGGTGTGGCTGCCGTGTTCGGGCACATCTGGACTCCGTACGCGGGGTTTCGCGGCGGCAAAGGCGTGGGTACGGCCCTCGGCGTGATGATCGGTCTGGCACCCCTGGCCATGCTCTTCGCCGCGGTTTTGTGGCTGGCTGTGGTGATGTTCACAGGTTACGTGTCTGTGGGAAGCATGCTCGGTGCCGTGTCGGTGCCTTTTTTTGTGGCGCTTGCGGCCAAGCTCCAGCACCAACCCGTTGACCGGGTTACCCTGGGCGCCACGGTCTTTCTGGCGGTGTTGATCGTTTTCACGCACCGGTCGAACATCAGGCGGCTGCTCGCGGGTACGGAAAATCGCTTCAACACACCTTTCGTGAAGAAACGGCGAGCCGAGGCGGCGTGATGGCAGGAGATTTTGCCGTCATCGGCGGTGGAAGCTGGGGCACAGCACTGGCGCTCCACCTGCACTCGGCAGGCCACGGTGTGCGGATCTGGGAACCGCTCCGCGACCGCGCCGAAGAAATGGCTCGAACCCGGGAAAACCGGATCGGGCTACCCGGGGTGCACGTGCCAGAAGACATTCTGGTTACGGCGGACTTGGAACAGGCGACAGAGGGTGTTTCCTGGCTTGTGTTTGCGCTTCCGTCGCACGTGCTACGACAGGGCGCACGGCAGGTGGCTGTGCTGAGCCTGCCGTGGGACGAAGTGACGGTTGTGTCCGGCACCAAAGGGCTCGAGATCGACACGTACTCGAGAATGACGCAGGTGCTCGAAGAGGAACTGCCGATCTCGGGAAGACAGATTGTCGCCCTGTCCGGACCCAGCCACGCCGAGGAAGTAAGCCGAGGGATTCCGAC
>JAADFT010000443.1 GCA_013152765.1 Calditrichota bacterium
CGACAGTTGCAAGCCTGCTTTTAGAGCTGTGCTGTCTTCACTCGGCCAGACTGCGAACTCTGCACAGGTGGGACGGAGAATGTACCTCTGGCCAGCAAAGCAGGATCCGTTTGATGGAGACAGAGTGAGGGCCTGGTCTTGTTCTACCTGTTCGTCTTCGGCACGTGAACTCTCGCTTCGAGCACGGCGAACCACTCGCCGCCGAGGTGGTGTACGGGGCGCAGAGAGCGGTCCTCGGGTAGGAGCCAGGTTTCATCGAAAGCGCGTGGGTCCGCTTCGGCTGCCACCACCCGGCCGATGAACAGCGTGTGGTCGCCCGTCGTCACCTTGTCGACCACTTCGCACTCCAGGTTGGCCAGGCACTCCTCGATGCGGGGCGCCGGCGTGGCACGTCCTGGCAAGGGAGTGAGGCCCACTTCCGCGAACTTGTCGGCGACGTCGGCGCCGGAAATGTCGCCAGCACGGCGAACTTTGTCGACCAAGTCGAGACCCGGGATGGCAAGACCGAAATAGCCGCTGGAGGCAATTAGATCGTGTGTGAAGCGTTTCGGCGCCACCGCCACGCAGCACAACGGCGGCTCATGGCTGACCGGCGAAACCCATGCCGCAGGCATGAAATTGCTGCGGTTGGCGTTCTGCGCAGTCACGAACACGACACAGCCGGGATTCAGCAAGCGATTTGCCCGTCGCGGTGGAATCTCTCGTTTCATCCCCTACCTCCACAAAACGGTCCGGAAAATCTTACCAAGCGCTGCGAACGGTTCTGATTGATTTCTCGTTGACGTTTTGCTGCTGAATGCCGAGGTCAGAATCGCTTCTGCCGAAAGTGGCAGTAGGGTGTTCCACCTTTCCTGACGTAGTAGTCCTGGTGGTACTTCTCCGCTTCCCAGAATGTAGTGGCTGGCTCCACGGATGTGGCCACTTTGTAGCCTTTGCGCTTTAGGATCTCGATCAGCTTTTCCGCAGTCTTCTTCTGCGCTTCACTCGTGTAAAAGACGACGGAGCGGTACTGTTCACCCACGTCCGGGCCCTGACGGTTCACCTGGGTCGGATCGTGAATCTCAAAGAAGAGCTTGGCGATTTCTTCGTACGACGCGGCCGACGGGTCAAACACGACCTCGACAGTCTCAGCATGGCCGGTTGTGCCAGTACACACCTCTTCGTAGGTGGGGTTTTCGGTGTGCCCGCCCATGTAACCAACGCGCGTAGAAATGACTCCCGGGGCTTTCTGGAACAAGTACTCCACGCCCCAGAAGCAGCCACCAGCAAAATAGGCTTTCTCGGTTTGCATTTTTTCCTTCCCGCTTTGCACAGCCTTTTGCTCGTCAGCTGGGATGAACGACAGGGAAATGGAGTTCACGCAGTAACGCGTGTTTTTCGGTGTGAAGCCCTCACCTTCGAACACGTGTCCCAGGTGGGCTCCGCACGCCGCACAAACGATTTCCGTACGCACACCGTCGGGATCCGGCCGCCGCTCGACTGCACCGGGAATGGCGTCATCAAAGCTGGGCCAGCCGCAGTGCGAATCGAACTTTGTGTCGGAGCGGAAAAGCAGAGCCCCACACCGCTTGCAGGTGTACGTACCGTCTTCATGGTGGTTTACGTACTTACCCGAAAACGGCGGCTCCGTGCCCCGATGAACAATGACGCGTTCTTCCTCGGGGGTTAGTTGTCTGAACTTCAGTTTGTTCTCTCCAGCCATCGCTTGAAAGAAAAATAAGAAGCTAAAGACCAGAATCAAAGCCTCGACCCGTTTCTCCATTGTGTACCTCGCCGTTAGTGAGAGAGCTTCTCGGTTATTCTTCAACGGCGAGTTGACTGGAAAGTTCGCGTGTTTGTCGAGAGCCAACTCGCGACAGACGGGGGAGCGCTCTGTATCGCACCGTGTTCAGCTTCCCCTACAGTCGCCACCAGGCCCAACGAAATTCCGGGTTTCGCCGTACGGCTTCGGTGAACGCTTCTTCGGCCTTCCGTGGTTCCCCTAAAGCGGAGTACAACAACCCCCGACAGTACGCGAGCTGCGCGCTTCTCCACTCCGGGACAGCCCACTTTTTGTTCGCCGCGGCCAGGCCGGCCCTGAGCAGAGAGTCCGCGCGAGCGGTTTCGCCCAATTCCCTAAGAGCCAGAGCTGTGTACACTCCCAAAGGAGAAGCGGGCGCGTTGTTCTCCTGAGCTGCCTTTCGGAAGTAGAAGCGAGCGGAATCCGGGTTTTCCGCTTTCTGGAAAGCCAGCCCCAGGAAGTAGAACGAGCGCGCGAAACGGGGGTAAGCGGGGCGTCCCGTCCCCAGGTTTTCGGGGTACAGGAGTGTGGCGCGAAAATCGCGGATCGCGTTCTCCGGTGCACCCGCCCGCAACGCCTCTAACCCGCGCCGAAAGTGGGCCAGAAGGTACACTTCCCGAGCTCCAGTCCACCCTTCCCACGGGTAAAAGACGTTGTTCATCAGGATGCTCAGAGCCGCGTCGTAACGCTTTGTGTCGACGTAGAAAAGAGCTTCCTGGAGCTTGACATTGAAGTTCCGCTTGACGCGTGGGCTGGCGCTTCTGAAGAGCTCCTCGCGGCGTTCGTTGGCCTGCAGAATCCCGTACAGACGGTCCAGATCTACGAACACGTGCCAGTCGTCCGGCGCCGACTTCAAAGCCCGCTCGTACCAGCGCGCGGCAGCCCGGTAGTCGCGACGTTTCTGCCAGGCGATTTGCCCGAGGTTGCGACTCAGGACGGAGTTGCTACTGTCGATGTGAAAAGCGGCCAGAAGCTCCTGTTCCCCTTCCTGCCAGCGGTGCTTCGCGGTCAGCAGTGTGCCCAGGTAAAGCCGGGCTTTCCAGTCGCGCGGACTGTGTTCTGCGGCACTTTGCAACACCCTGATTGACTCCACCCGGTGAGGAAAAACGTAGTCGGGCGACAGGGCCAGCGCCCGCGCGAGCAAACGCTCTGCTTGCTGGTCGTGTCCAAGCTCGCTCTCAAACCAGGCCAGAGTGTACAGGACAAGCGGGTAAGGTCGGTCACCGGCCACGTTTTTCAAGTAGAAGCGCAAGACCTTTGCGCCGTCCTGCGTGAATCCGAAGTCGGCGTAGTCCCAGGCGAGCTGCAGGTAGTCTTCGGCGCCGCGGTAGGTAATGCGCGGCGGCTGGTAGAGGAGCTTCTGGAGCGCTGTCCGTGCGGTCGTGCTGTTTGTCAGGAAGTACCGCTCCGCGTGGGCC
>JAADFT010000444.1 GCA_013152765.1 Calditrichota bacterium
TCGCTAACTTCGCCCGGAACAATCCGAAATCCCAAGAGGAAATCGTCCTGCCGGGCGAGCGGCGCTCGCCGTCGAGCAAAGCAGGCGCAAGACACGACGCTTTACGCCGGGTAGAACGAATCTCTTGGACTAATTTCCTTCCCCAAAGGAGAAACAAACTTGGAGCCGACCAGCATTCCCGTCTCTCAGGCCACTGTCGCAGAGCAACCCGCCTCGGCGCGCCGCGTCTTTCGCGTGCTCTTCATTTCGATCTTCGCCGCCACGCTGGGCCTCGGCATCATCTCCCCCCTCATGCCCATTTACGCCGAGAGCCTGGGCGCCACCGGTCTCTGGCTGGGACTGATCTTTTCCGGGTTCTCACTCGCCCGTCTGGTGTTCATGCCCATCGTGGGCAGACTTTCGGACCGCGTCGGCCGCAAGGTTTTCATCGTACTGGGCCTGATCCTCTACACAGTCATCTCGCTACTCTACGTCTGGGCCAGCAACGTGGTCCAGCTTACACTGGTTCGCCTGTTTCACGGCTTCGCTTCAGCAATGGTGATCCCGATTGCCATGGCCTACGTGGGCGACACCACGCCACGCGGCCGCGAAGGAACGCGATTAGGGACTTTCAACATCGCGCTTTTTCTCGGCATGGGCAGCGGCCCTTTTCTCGGAGGTGTGCTGAACGACGCCTTCGGCATCAACTCCGTGTTCTACAGCATGGCCACCCTGACAGCGTTCGCTTTTCTCACGTGCCTCGTCTTCCTGCCGAAAAGTGCAAAAACCGCCGACAAAAAGAGAAAACCGCGAACGCCCATTCGGGAGATCTTGCGCAGCCAAATCGTGAAAGCACTGCTGCTTTTCAGGGCAATCAACGCCGTAGCGAGGGGAGGAATCCTTGCGTTTCTGCCTTTGCTTGCCGTTCAATTCGGACTCAGCTCCACCCAGCTCGGCGTCCTGCTCTCCGCCAACGTGCTGCTCACCGCGGCTCTCCAGCGACCCTTCGGTGTCGTGGCCGACAAGGTGAACCGTTACGCGCTTGTGCTTCTCGGCTCCGTCGTCACTTCGCTCGGACTGGTGGTCGTCCCCTTCATGCGTAGCTTCCTCAGTTTCCTGCTCCTCAGCCTGGTGATTGGAGGTGGCGGCGCCGTGGCCATGCCGGCAGCCACAGCAATCACCGCGGAGATCGGTCAGTGGGCTGGCATGGGCACAGCGATGGGCCTGTTCAACATGGCCATGAGCCTTGGAATGATCCTCGCGCCGCTCATCTCCGGCGCCGTGATGGACTTGCTCGGTCTGGAGGCCGTTTTCTTCGTGGCCGGTGCAATCGGCTTCGCTGGCACGGTGCTGTTCTACGTTCTTGTCCGAGACCTGCTCACGAGCCCGGCGCGGACGAACGGGTGAAGGTTGCGTTCACCTGCCCCCGTTGACCCTGGGGGTGGCGCAAAAGCTCTCCGAAGTTCCGAACCGCCGTGCCCGCGCGCCCCGTCTTGCAGCCCTGAGGTAAGGACCCTTCCCCTGCTACGAACCCCACTCGTTCAAACAGGACGCGCATGTTCAAGGGCAAGACCGACTTCCTGTGTAGAGTAACTTTTTTGTTGACGGTTCGGAGAGAAGTCGGCTGCAGGAAAGCGCACTTGATTTTGAGGCCGCCACGCCCTACATTGACGGCACAACGTACCATGCAGAGCAGAACGCCAACCGTTCGGTCACTCTCGAAACCAGTACAACAGATCACCATCCCCGGGAGAACACGTGACTGCAGAACTCACCGTCCTGATGGCCACAGGAGCATCGATCGCTCTTTTCCACACCCTTTTCGGTCCCGACCACTACATCCCGTTCATCGCCATGGCCAAAGCAGGCAAGTGGTCCCTGCGCAAGACGGCCTGGATCACCACCCTCTGCGGCATCGGACACGTGGGCAGCTCCGTGGTACTCGGTTTGCTGGGCATCGCCCTCGGTCTCGCCGTGGGGAAGCTCGAAGTAATCGAATCGACCCGCGGCAACCTGGCAGCCTGGGCTTTGATCGCTCTTGGCCTCGTCTACTTCGCCTGGGGCGTGCAAAGAGCCATCCGAAACAAGCCTCACGCGCACCCGCACGTACATCAGGGTGTGGTGCACAGCCACGTCCACACGCACCATGATGAGCACCTGCACGTGCACGAACAAGACGAGTCGCCGAACCTGACGCCGTGGATCCTGTTCACGATTTTTGTGCTGGGTCCCTGCGAACCGCTCATCCCGCTGCTCATGTACCCAGCCGCGCAGAAGAGCCTGGCAGGACTGGCAGCGGTGACGCTTGTCTTCGGCGTCATCACGGTGGCCACAATGCTTGCGGTCGTGCTCCTTTCGGTGTGGGGAACGAGCTTCGTGCGCCTGGCAAAGCTGGAGCGCTACACCCACGCCCTTGCCGGCTTCACAATTTTCCTGAGCGGGTTGGTGATCCAGGTTTTCGGTCTGTGATCGGAGACGCCACAACCTGGGCGGAAGGATCGTCATCGCATCTCATCGCGAGTTGCACGCGCAGTGCGACGGCAGCGTTCGCTGCTCCTTCTGCCACAGACTGAGCCTGGAAAAACGGCACCAAATGTCAACAGTTCGTTCACCCATCCGTCCGACCGCGACACCTGCCCTGAGAAGCCGCCTGTTGGGAGGCCAGCCACCGGTGCGATTCCTGAAAGTCTTCACCAGCGAAGAACGTAATTTGAGGAGAACCCGCCCATGAAGCGCTGCTTTCTGCAAAATGTTGCCCTCTGGGCTGTCGTTGCCACTGTGCTTGTCGCTCCGGCGTTTTCGCAATCAACGTCTCTTCTGCACAAGGCTCAACTTTTCGACGAGATCCTCCAGACACAGCACATGCGCGAGGGATTGGTCATCCCCACCGTAATTCAGGTCACCGAGGGCAACCGTGCCTACACGAATTCCTCGTTAGAGGATGTTTGCATTTGGACGGGCGAGTACGTGATGACCGAGTCCATGCGGTACGCGACCACGCACGAGCCCAAGGCGCGGAGGTTGGCCGAGCGCTCAATGCGCGCGTTGCTCAAGCTGGAAGCGGTGACGGGAGTGCCCGGCGTTGTTGCCCGGTGTTTCGTACGGACAGACACACCAAAGATCGACGAGCAAGCCTTCTTTTTCCCGCACGAATGGCATGATTCCCCCACGATGCCTGGCTACCGGTGGCTCGGGGATTTGAGCG
>JAADFT010000445.1 GCA_013152765.1 Calditrichota bacterium
CACGCTGCAGGCCTGGCTGGCAAAGGGCACGTGCGTGCTGCTCGACGCGCGCGAGCCAGGAGCCTAGGCTGCGGGACACATTCCGGGTGCCAGAAATCTGCCGCTGGACTTTGTGGCGGACTCGGTGGCAATGTTACAGCATCTTCCGAAAGATGTTTGGTTAGTGTGCTACTGCGACGGGCCGCCGTGCGATCTGGGAGAACGGCTGGCCTACGAGCTGCAGGGCTGGGGATTCACGCGCGTTGCGGTGTACCAGGGCGGAATGGCTGACTGGCGCAAACGCGGTGGCCCTGTGGAAAAAGGGGGGAGCGCCAGATGACCGGGGCCCGGGTTACTCGCATGACGCTGGTAGCCGCCAGACTGTTCGTCGGGCTTGTGTTCGTCTACGCTGGAGTGGGAAAGATTCTGGACCCGCGGGCCTTTGCGGCGCAGGTGGAGAACTACCGTCTTCTGCCGCAGGTGCTTGTCGCCTTCACGGCTGTCAGCCTGCCCTGGGCAGAGGTGCTCGCAGGCGGGCTGCTCCTGCTGGGTAGAGCGGTAAGGCCTGCAGCGCTCACGTGCTTGTTCCTGGAAGTGGTGTTCCTGCTGGCGGTTGGCGCTGCTGTGGCCCGCGGTTTGAACATCGAGTGCGGCTGTTTCGCGGGTAGTCACAGCCTGGTCGGGTTGAAGCACCTGGCCGAAGACTTTGTGCTCCTTGTCCTGACGGCGTGGCTGTACGTTCGGAGTTAGTTCTGCTACGTCAAACTGCGGTTGACTTTCACGAACGCAGTTTCCCTACGGTAAGACGCCGCTGATCTTTGCGTGAGGCAAGCCTGCTTCAGCAGGCGCATTTTCTTGCTAGCCCGGGGAGTTGATCCTGGGCGTGGAACCACGTTACGCTCTTTGCCTTGTTTGGGCAGATCTGACGTCGTAGACCGGGGGGCTCGCCGCTGATCCGGGCGGGCTGAGAGGCAAAGCACTGAGGCAGAGGAGTGGACGGAGCGAGTCATGAAACGCGACGACCTGTTACGCTGGCTGAACGATTACCTGGCTGTTTCGGAGGTTCAGGATTACGGACCGAACGGCCTTCAGGTGGAAGGGCGGAGCGAAATCGAGACGGTGGTGACCGGCGTTTCGGCCTGCGTTGAGCTTTTCCAACGGGCCCTGGAACTCGGCGCCGACGCAGTGATCGTGCACCACGGGCTTTTCTGGCAGGGACAGGACATGACCGTGCGCGGCGTGGCCCGGAAACGCCTGAAACTCCTGCTGGAGAACGACGTCAACCTGCTGGCCTACCACCTGCCTCTGGACAAACATCCTGAGATTGGCAACAACGCTCTGGCTGCCAGGGCGCTGGGCCTGACGAGTTTGGAACCGTTCGTCGAGTTCGGGGCGATCGGCCAGCGAGACCCTATTCTCGCCTCAGGTCTCGTGGAACAGGTTGCCGAGCTTTACGGGCGACAGCCTCTGGTGTTTGCTTACGGCCCGGAGCGGGTGGCACGCGTTGCCATTTTGTCTGGCTCCGGCGCGAAGTACGTGACAGAGGCTGTGGAGCAGGGCGCCGACGCCTACGTGACGGGCGAGCCAGCGGAGTACGTGATGAACCTGGCCCGCGAGGCGGGGATTCATTTCCTGGCGGCTGGCCACTACGCTACTGAACGTCTGGGAATCCGGGCTCTCGGAGAAAAACTGGCCGCGGAGTTCGGTCTCCGCGTGACGTTCGTCGACGTACCCAACCCGGTGTGAGGTGACTGTTGGCAGACACACTTACGTTCTTCGACGCAAACTGCGTGGTTGGTGGACGACAGCTTGGCCCGCCCGAAACGCAGCTCTCCGTGGCCGAGGTGCTCGACGCGATGGACCGCTGCGGGATTGAACGCGCACTGGTCGCGCACTCCCACGCAGTGGAAATCGATGTGCCCGACGGCAACGCGCGCTGCCGTGCACTGGCCAGTGAGAATCCCCGTTTTGTGCCGTGCTTTGTCGCTTTGCCGGGGCACACGGGTGAGTTCCCCCGGGGCGAAGCGCTGCTGCGCCTGCTGTACGAAGGCGGAGCCCGCGCTGTCCGACTTTACCCCAAGCGCCACCGCTTCAGCCTCCTGCCTCCGTGGGGCGACGAGCTGCTCAGCACGCTGGAGGACGCCAACGTTCCTGTGTTCGTGGAGGCCGCGGAAATTTCCTACGAAGACCTCCACCAGGTGCTGCTCCGACATCCGGAGTTGCGGTTCGTTTTGCTCCGGCCCTGGTACCGGGTGGACCGGCTGCTGTACCCCTTGCTGGAAACCCACGAAAACCTGTGGATCGAAATTTCGTTCTACCAGCCATTTCGAGGGCTCGAGGCGCTCGTGTCGCGCTTCGGCGCCGGCCGGCTCCTCTTTGGCACGGGAATGCCGCAGTTCGAGCCGGGAGCCACGGTGGCTGCTGTGCGTTACGCCGAACTGGACTGGCAGGACCTGCAGAAAATCGCACACGAAAACCTGGAGAACCTGCTTTGGCGTCCCAGACTGTAGAATCTCGTCTGTGGGAGAGGGCCCTTCGTGGCGAGGTGCTGGACGACGTGTTGATCATCGACGCCCACACGCACCTGGGGCGGCTGGCCGAGTTCCACGTTCCGCAGCCCAGCGACGAGCGCGGCATGCTCCTGCAAATGGACCGGCTGGGCGTGAATCGTGTCGTGTGTGCGCCGTTTCTGGCGTGGGGTCCCTCACCGGAGGAGGGGCACGCGTACCTGGCCAACGTCCTGCGTAGCCACCCGGACCGTTTCAGTGGCTACGTGGTGTACAACCCAAGTTTTGGGGTCGAGTACAGCCTGGCACAGCTCGAAAAATGGTTCCAGACGCCTGGCTTCGTTGGGATCAAGATCGCGCCGAGCTCGCACGGCCACGTTGCGGACAGCGCAGAGTACGAGCCCATGTGGTCGTGGGCCAACGAGCGAGACCTGCCGGTGCTCTCGCACACGTGGCGCGGAAGCGCCGGGGACCACCCGGGTTTGTTCGTGAAAATCGGGCGCACTTACCCGCACGTCAAGATCTTGCTCGGGCACTCCGGCGGGGACCCGGCGGGCATGCACGAGGCGATCGAAGCGGCCAAGCAGTGCCCGAACCTGTTTCTGGAGCTGGCCAGTTCGCAAACTGCGTTTGGGATTGTGGAGCTGATGGTCAGAGAGGTGGGTGCGGAAAGGGTTGTCTACGGCACCGA
>JAADFT010000446.1 GCA_013152765.1 Calditrichota bacterium
CGCCTGCACGTTGGTCAGCGAGAACCTGCGGATCTCCCGTCCCGTGATGTCGAAGATGCTCAGTTCAATCTCTCCCGGGACGCCGATCTGGAAGGAAATCCGCGTCGTTTTTCGGAAGGGGTTCGGGTACGCTCCCACCAGCTTTGTTTCGACCGGGACCGTTGTCGGTTCGCTGGAATCCTGCTGAAGAGTAACCGACAACGTCTGCGAAACTTCCCGTGTGCCATCGGCGAGAAGTGCCTCAACGCGGTACTGGTAGGTTGCGTTGGCCTCTACGTTCTCGTCCGTGAAGTGGTACTCTCTGTCCGCTGTTCCCCCGGCGCCGAGATGAGCGATGCGGCGAAACACTTCGTTTTGGTTGTCCGACCGCCAGACCTCGAAACCCCGGTAGTCCAGCAGAGGATTCACACGCCAGCGAAGGTCCACTGCGTTGCTGGAGGTCGACGCACTGAACGTCGTGAAGACCACAGGTAGTGAGCCGTCGGGGAAGACGCGCTGCGCGTAAATGTCTGTTTCGGAACCCTTCCGGCCATCCACCCAGGCGCAGATAGCCGAACCGTTGTCTACGAGGGCAAGCGTCGGATCGGTCTGGTCCCCAGCAGCAGTTGACAGCGGCACACCGTCCGGGGTCCACAACGCGGTCCCGCTTGTGTCAAAGCGTTGTGCGAAGATGTCCCAATTGCCGTTGCGGTAATCCTGCCAGGCGACGATCAAACCACCCTGGCCGTCGAGGATGACCGTCGGGTTCTTTTGGTCTCCAGGGGCCGTGCACACGGGGACTCCACCCGGTGTCAGAATGGCGGTGCCAGAACTGTCGAGCATTTGCATGTAGATGTCGGACTCCGTGGCGCCCGGGCTGCCGTGGCCGTAGTCGGTCCACACCACAAACGTCTTGTGTCCCGAATTGACCATCAGCTTGGACTGGGTTTGATCTCCTTCCAGTTTGCACACAACGGCGCCGCTGTCGCTCCAAACGCGGGTGGTGTCGCCAGCAATTCGCTGGGCCCAGACGTCGAGGTGGTCGTACGGTCCCTGACAGCCGCTCGCCGAGTCCCGCTGTGACCAGGTCAGGTAAGCGCCGCCAGCGCCGTCGGGTAACAACCAGCTGAGGTACTTGGGTGAACAGGGAGAGGTCGTCACCTCGAAACCCGTCGGTGCTCCGAACCCCCAGAATCCGCTTCCGTTCACGCGGTTGAGCTTGATGGTAGCGTGCTCTAGATCGTAGGCTATGAAAGCCCCTCCGCTGAGGTCGTTGATGACTCGTAGATTTGCGGCCGTCTGTGTTTCGCTCTGGAGGCTTGTCCAGAGCACGTTTCCGTTTGTGTCGAGCTTGGCAGCCCAGAAATACGAGCCCAGTCCTGCCTGGATTTGAGCGGCGACGACCAGGACACCGAGAGGACCGTAGGACAGAACAAAAGGACCGTCGGTCATCGGTCTGCCGCCGAATAGAGACACGGGCGACGTCCACATCGGGTCACCGTTTTCGTCGAGCAACTGCACGTAGACTCCGTTGCTGGACCATGCTACGTACGTCCGGCCTTCCGCCGACGGCATCATGGAAAACGCGCTGACGTCATCCGTGATGAATTTCCCGTTGGTTTCCCAGACTACGTCGCCGTCTTTTGTGAGGCGTTGCGCGTAAAGGGAAACGGACCCGCTTCGCTGATCAAGCCAGCCCATGAGCATTCCTTGCTGGGCGCTGTTCATGCCTTGCAGATCATCCTGGTCGCCGGTGGCGGTGCAGACGGGCAGGTTAACGGTCGGATCGGTGGGCCACTGTGCGGCGGCCACACCGGCGAGCAGAGGAAGGATCACCAAAGCCTGTAGCAATCGTTTCATCATAATCCCCTCCTGCGTTGGTAGTACCCCACAACCTGTTGTTACGGTGGGACCCCCGACGAGGTTGAGCTAATGGAGGCGGTCGTGTCCCCTGGTGATTCGAATTGTCGCTGGAACCCCTCACTCGCGAACGCTTCATCTTAACCCCCACAGCAATGCCGCAATCATGTCGATCCCGACTTAACAGTTTACATTGTGCAAAAGTCAGGCCTAAACGGCGCGATTGTCGAGCAAAATGGTGTGCTCTTAAGCTGCGAATTAGTGAGAATCTTACGAAAACGGCAGAGTGGTTTCAGAAAGTGGACAGAGCTCCCCGGTTGTGTTGCGAAAAGTAAACGGTGAGACGTGTCGTCCAGGAAGCGATTCGGCTGCGCGTGCTAACTGGTGCTTTTTCGGTGGTCCCCGTTCCGTGCTTTCGAGTCTGTTCCCCAGCTAACCTGCTCAGGCAAGGCCCCTCAAACTCACCTTGTTTCGACTGTCACATTTAGGTGCAGAGAGCTGACTTTGCAGAAATCGAAGTCCGGATTTCGAGTCAATCTTAGCGTCGGATTACCCTGGCCAGGGCGATCTGGGGCAATCTGAAGACCGGAGGGAGTAGCGACTCGGTCTCTCCGATGATGTAAGAGGCCAGTGGTTCGCTTTCGGAGCGAAAGGACTTCAGCGAGTGGAATTTGTGAGTGTTGCCCTCGGCGGGACGGTATCTGCTGGAGGCTCCACTGGATTGTAGCCGCGGCCTACCCCGGAATGCGTGACCTGACATTGACGGGAAGACCCGGTAGCCTGCCCGCAGAGACGTGCGAGTTTTCCTCGAGTTCTCAGGAGAACGATGTTTCGCGGGGTGTTTATACCGCCGGGCTCAGACCCGCACCGTACTGACTTCAACAAAGCGAGTGGACTTCCGGTCAAAGAACGCTTGTGGGCAGGGATCCCGCGCGGACGAACATTAACACTTGGAGGATGCAGCACTTGGGCCGGCGTCTTGAGGGCCGAACAAGTCACTCAACGTCTGCAGCTGCGTCTCACGGAAATCATGAGTGTGTTTGGGGCTCTCTCGGAGTTTTCCGCGGGTTCTGCTCCCGAAATCTGAATCCCCACCCACCACTGATCCTCCCGGTTACTCAGCAATCCGGGCCATGCCGGCACCTCGAGCCAGGCGTCCAGGGCGCGGCCAAAGCGGTTGAGGCCGCGGGGCCAGGTGTCGGTGTTCACCGGAATGCTGCTCCACGGCTGGGGACCTGCGTAGAGCGCAGCTCCGTGGAACGTGGCGCTACCTGCTTCTCCCAGGAACTCCACCCGAATGTCCAGCGGTCCGGGCTCCTGCGCCCAGCGGGTG
>JAADFT010000447.1 GCA_013152765.1 Calditrichota bacterium
GCCACCCGCAACGTCCGCAGCCGGTTCAGCGCGGCAGCGATTTCGAAGCGCCGGGGGCGAGCCAGGTCGCCGAAAGGCGAAGGGGTGAGCACGTCAAGACCGTGTGCGTCCAGTTCGCGCTCCAGGGCCTCCACAGCCTGGCGCAGGGTGGTGCGGCCGTCCAGGTGGCGGTGTTTCAGGCGTACCAGGGCGTGCCCGATGGCCCGCGTCTGACTGCGGCTGACGATTTGCTCCACGGCGCTCAAATCGATCTCGTGCAGGCCAAACTGGATCTCATCCACATCGCGAGCTTTCAACTTGACGTCGCGTCTGCCCTTGCTCGGATCCAGGCTTTCCGGCAGGGGGCGTCGCGGCGTGACTTCGCCGAAGTGGTCGCCGCCTTCCGGTTTTCGTTCGGCGCGGTACTTCTCGGCGATCGCCTTGGCCCGGGCCGTAACGTCTCGGGGGCGGTATTCGTCCATCATGATCACCGTATCGGCCACATCGAAGTAGTCGCCGGAGCCGCCGATCACCAGGATCGTGGAAACCCCCAGCTCTTCGTACAACTGCCGAACCTTGTCCAGAAACGGCGTAATCGGCTCTTTCTCCTTTGCCACCAGCTCCTGCATCCTGTGGTCGCGGATCATGAAGTTGGTGGCGCAGGTGTCCTCGTCCATCAGCAGCAGATGGGTGCCGACCTCCAGCGCCTCGATGATGTTGGCTGCCTGGGAGGTGCTGCCGCTGGCGTCGTCGGTCGAGAAGCGCGTCGTGTCCTTCCCGAACGGCAGGTTGCTGATAAACGGACTGATGTTCACTTTCTCGATTCGGCGCCCGTCCTCGGCGCGAATCTTCACCGCAGTGCCGTCGGTGACGACCAGCTCACGTCCATCGCCGGGAACGTGGTTGTACACACCTCGCTCCAGCGCTTTCAACAGAGTCGATTTGCCGTGGTAGCCGCCACCTACGATGAGCGTCACGCCCTTCCGGATGCCCAGACCGCGCACCCGACCGCGGTTTGGCAGGGTAACTTCAACCTCGAGCGAGTGGGGTGCTTCGAACAGGATGGCCTGTTCGGCAGGGAGGGGGCGGTCGTCCACGCCGCTGCGGCGAGGGAGGAGGCTGCCGTTGGCCACGAAAGCCACGAGACCCAGCTCACTCAGCTGGCTGCGCAGGACGTCCTGGTCCTCGTTGGTTTCCACGTGCCGGCGCACGACAGCGGGACTGTGCGCGCGAGCCCGGAGAGCCTTGTCCAGCAGCGCCGGAAGGTCTTCGAAGAAAATGTCGATGGCCTGGTGTCCCAGAACGGTCCGCCCACGCGCGGGGAGCCCCACTTTCAGCCGCACTTCGATGTCGCCGTCGTGAACCAGCACCGAGGTGCGTTCGAGGATTTCCTGCCCGGGCGCGTCGATCAGGATGAGCCCGCTTTTTCCGGAGCCCTGCCACCGGCGTTCGCGCTGGCGCAAAGCCGCGGCCACGGACCGGGTGAGGAAGTCCGCCAGAGCGATGGCCCGCGACCGGTTTCGGTAGAGTTCCTGCGGAAATCCAGCCGTTTCTTTTGGGACGAGCAGGCGGACCCGGCTTGGGTCGGCGAAAGGATCGCCCTGCACGTGGTCGATCACGAGCTCGTAGTCGTCGAAATCGTAGCGGCCCTGGATGTCCTTGTACGCCTTGTAGCCGCGTCCGTCGATGCGCTGCAGGATGCGGCGCAGGTCCGACGCCGATCGCACGGAAATCATGGTCAGCAGCCTCCCCGTTCCGAGGTGTGGAATGCGTTGGTTGTTTTGTTGAACAGGCGAAACTTACGAAATCGGGGTGGCTTTTGAAAGGCGAAAGGGGATGGCTCGAACGTCGCGATTTCCTCAGGGAGCGGCAGCTCCTGCCGTTTCGGGCAGCAGGTTTTGAAACCGCGGAGGCGCAGCGGACGCAGGGCCCTGTAGCGCGAGCTTCAGCTCGTGCGAAGGACCGTGCGGCATTGGCGGCGATGACGTGTCGCTCGGCAAAACACGACCGATCTTCTGTCCCAGGACCTCAGAGAACTGCTGCGGCCAGTCCTTTTTCTGAGCACTTCGACAGTTGTGCCCGCAATTGATGCCGCGGCCAAACAATCCCCCCAATTTGGGGGGATGCGCTTTTGGGTTTCTGATCTTAGCGAAGCAAATTCGCCCGGACTAAGCCGAATCCACGATAACCCCCACCACTGGAAACCGCTCGAGCAACTCCTCACCGTGTGGGGCGATTCGAAGTGCTTCGGTCAGGTCTGTGCCAGCGCGGTGCGTAACCTGGTGAACGCCGTCGCGCCAGAGAAAACTGTCGCTGACGTCGTAAACGCGCCCGTTGCAGGCGACGTACGACGGGCGACCCTCGCGCCCGTCGTACTGTCTGAGTTCTTCGCGGGTGAAACGTCGCATGACTGTTCCTGCTGCTACGGGAGGTAGCGCGAAACGAATGGCGAGGTGACGCCGCCTTCCCGCATGAAGTGGCCCGAGGGACCTTCGCCGAGGAATTCGCTGAACCAGGATTCGTGCTCGATCTCCTCGTTCAAGATGGCGGCCGCGAGCTGGTAGGTACGGTGGTCCTTGCCAGCCGTCAGGTTGCAAATGTGCGTGTACCCGCGTACGGCGCAGCGTTCGGCCTCCACGAGCACTTTGAGCATGGCCTTCACATCTGTGGGGTCAGCTGGTAGATTGGCCGGCGGGCAGGCCGACATGTCGTGAAAGGCCTTCATGTCGTCCGGAAGTTTCCCTCCCAGCTCGTAAATCCTCGGGACCAGCGCCTCAAAGTGGTTGCGGTCCTCGATCCGTGCGGCTTCTGCGATCTGCTTCAGCCCTTCGCCTTCCAGCCCGATCAGGTTAACGCGCAGGATGGTGTAGTAGTAGTACGTGGTCAGCTCGGCGGCTGCGTTCTTCACTAACAGCTCCACCAGTTCATCCACATTGATCCCCGCGCGCTCGACCATTTCTCGTGCGACTCGTGCCATGGTAGCTCTCCTTTTTGTTTTCATGCCCACTTCAACACGCCGCCAGTTCTTTTTTGGCGACAGATGAACATACCGAAAAGAAACGTGAAAGTCAAGGATAAATTGAATTGATTCCTGATTATGCCAGTCGTGGGTCATCTTGCCTTGCTGATCTTGATTCGAATTGCAAGTAAATTTGAATTTAGTTTGGGCGCCTGAAACCATTTTCTGTCCGCCGAATCTAAATCCGGACGCCGACCTGCCGATAAGAGGATGAGGCTTGCCCGGCGTCACGTGGCTATTCGTGTAGCCCGGGCAGCCGGGTCGGAATGCAGGCCAGGGCGTTCGGGCGGGGGCTCGGCCGCCGTGCTCACCCATTCACGAAACTGCGCAGATGCGGCTGGGATTTGGGCAAATGACAGACGAGACACTCGCGGACGACCGCACAGGCCGTGCGGTGGAGGCGTGCCGGAGGGCAGCCTGTGGCCAGGACTGAACGAACACTCAGCGACGTCATTCGTTCGGACGACTTCAAACACTTTCTCAATCGGTTCGCTCTTCTTGCCCAGTCGGATTTGTTGATTCTCGATGACAACGGTAAGGCTCTGGCGCGCGGGGAGTTCATGCGAGGGGTGGACAGGACGGCGTGGGAAGTGCGCCACAGCGAGCCGATCTACCTAGACGGTAAGCTTGTCGGACAGTTGCTCTTTGTGGCTCCGCCGGGTTACGGCCGCAGCCTGAGCTTTGGCATTGCCGCTGCCATGGTTGCGGAGCGCCTGGCTCACGACATCCAGGGCGAAAGGGAAAAGGACAGCCTTGCCGACGAGCTCATTTCCGCTTACCGGGAACTGAATCTGTGGTACAGCCTGGGCGACTCGATCAGCGGCGTCCACGAGCCCGAGGCAATTTGCGACTACATCATCGGGCAGGTGATCGACACCCTGCAGTGCGAGAGCGTCGGCATTTACCTGCTTGACAGCGACAAAGGAAGCTTGCGGTTGCAATCCGCGGTGGGACGCCAGGTGGCTCCCTACGAGCGGGATGAGCTCCCGGCTTTGCGAAGCGTTTTCGCGCCAGTGGTTTTGCGCGGGGAGACGCTGGCCGTTCGGCGCGAGTCCGACCTGAACGGGGTGGAGCGCGAGCTGGGGTTTCACTGGCCGATGCCTTTGCTGGCCGTGCCCATGCGAAGCCGCGGGGTGATCAGCGGCCTTCTGGTGGCAGCAGGCGAGAAGCGCCCGTCCCGGAATGGTTCGTCGTCTTCCTCGCTTTTTGCCTCTGGCAACCGCCGCATGCTGGCTGCCCTGGGCAGTCAGGCGGCGGTGCTGCTGCAGAACGCGCAGCTCTTCGAGGAAATTCGCCAGATGTTCCTCAGCACCATCCAGGCGCTGGCGGACGCCGTGGATGCGAAAGATCCGTACACGCACGGACACACCCGCCGGGTGTCCGCTTACGCCGTGGCTCTCGGTCGGCGCCTGGGCCTGTCGGCAAAAGAACTCGAAGACCTGCGAATGGCAGCCATCCTGCATGACGTGGGCAAGATCGGCGTGCCGGAGGCGATTCTGAACAAACCGGGGCGCCTCACGCCGGAGGAATTCGACCAGATGAAGCAACACCCGGTGCGAGGCTACCAGATTGTTTCGCGGATTCCGGCCATGGCGCGACTTACCCCGGCGATTTTGTACCACCACGAGCGCTACGACGGCAAAGGCTATCCCGAAGGCCTGGCTGGGGAGGACATCCCGTTGGCGGCGCGGATCCTGGCCGTAGCCGACGCCTTCGACGCCATGACCTCCGACCGGCCGTACCGACCGGGGATGGCGCTGGATCAGGCCGTTGAGGAGCTGAAGCGGAACCGCGGCACGCAGTTCGACCCGCAGGTGGTGGATGCCATGCTGGAGTACATCGAAAGCTCGGACTTCGAGTACGACAGGATCCTGGCAGAGGAGGACCAGGAGGATCTCGTCACAGTCGAGGATCCCGCCAAAAAATCGGAGGAGGAGGTGCCCCTCAAGCTGGAAGCAGCCGGGTGATCTTGCCGGGCAGGGAGGGCGCTGTTAAGCGGCTATTTCGGAGGACTGGAAGGTGGCAAACAAATTGGTCGCTGTGGCCGACGACGAATTCTACATTGTGCGAGCGCTCTGCGTTCTGTTTGGGCGTTTAGGCTACGACTGCGTTACGGCCCGGGACGGAGAAGCTGCTGTGGAACTCGTCAAACGCGAGCACCCGGCCATCCTCTTCCTGGACCTGGACATGCCGAAAAAGAACGGCTACGAAGTCCTTCGCGAAATCCGGGCCAACCCGGCTTACGACGACGTGCACATCGTGCTGCTGACGGCGAAGGGCGTGGACCCCGAGGACGACTTCGCCACCCGTCTCGGGGCCGACGACTGCTTGCTGAAACCGTTTGATCCGCAGGATGTTCAGCGTAAGGTTGCGGAGGTCCTGTCGAAAGTCCCTGACCCGCCCGAAAAAGTGGAAACGCAGCCGAGTTTCTGAACCGCGCCAACTGATTTCGAACTGCGGTGGCTTCCCGCGAAGCCGGACCCGAGAGCCTCCGCGGGATGCCCGCTTCCGCAAGACACTGGCGTATTTCTCCTGCTTCGTCGAAAATCCCGTGGTCCTAGCCGGACTGAATGT
>JAADFT010000448.1 GCA_013152765.1 Calditrichota bacterium
CTGTACGGAGTGCTGAACTGGCTGGTCTGGAGATCTCGAGGACAACGCTGCGGGTAGCTGACGGTCGAGCGGAGCTGCGTCTCCAACCGCGGTCCCACGTCTGGGTGAAAGTCGAGTAGCCCGGGCGCGCTGCGGGTTCGGCGGTTTGCGGAGGTTGCGGAGCAGTCGTGGCGCGACGTGCAAGTCGCGTTCTGCCGTAGCGAAACGAGACGACCTGCCACGGCCGATCCTTTCGACCGTGGACGAGGTGAGCGTTTGAGGTTGTACAAGCTGCTTTCTGATTTGACCGGACGGAGGAGGGAGAAGTGCTCAGGCGTGTTTTTCTTCTCGCATTCGTTGTTGTGTCTGCATCCTCAGCCCCGGCCGCTGCTCGCGCGGACCTGTGGCACATTGTGAATCTGGCCACACAGCACCCGCCGGTGGTGCACGGGGTTCAGGTGCTGGAGCAGGCTCTCACGTCGCGAGGCGTGGACGTGGTACTTTCGGAAACGGCGCCGAAGAACGCGCCAGCCGTCGTGGTTGTGTGCTCGCGGGACGGAGTGCCGGGAGAGGCGAGGCCGTTCCCAAACGTCAAGCCTCCGAATCGGCCAGAAAGCTACGTCATCCGCGTCGACAAGCGACGGGTGCTGGTGGTAGGGTCCGATCCCGTGGGCACCATGTACGGCTGCTTCGACCTGGCGGAACAAATTCGCTGGGGTGCGAAAAAGCCTGCACTGCGCAACCTCAAAGAGCGCACTGCTGAGCCCTTCCTCGAAATTCGCGCGGTGAATCCTTTTCTGCACGTCCAGGCTCTGCTGGACACGTCGTCCTGGTACTTTTCGGACGCCTTCTGGACCAGCTACCTGGACCTGCTCGCCGAGTCCCGCCACAATCTGCTGGACATCCACGCGGCCTACGACCTGCGCAAGACGGATTTTCCGAACATCTTCCCGTTTTTCTTCAGCTTCGACGAGTTCCCGGACACCGGTGTTCCTGCCGAACTCACCCGGAAAATCTTCGCTCAATTCAAGCACATCGTGGCGCTGGCCAAAGAGCGCGGCATTCACGTGGCGCTGATGAACTACAACACGGGCGTGTCTTCCGCCGGGAAGGCGCTCAAGGGGGAAAAGCTGGTCGAGTACACACGGCGCTGCGTACGCAGGGTTGCTCACTGAGGTACCGGATCTCTGGGCGTTTGGATTTCGGATCGGTGAGTCGGGACAAAGCGAAGGCTTTTTCGAGCGCGCCTACCTGAGCGTGATTCGGGAGGTGGCGCCGCACATCCGGGTGTACACAAGGACGTGGGGCGCGAACCCGGAGAAGCTGTCTGAAGTTGGGGCCGAATTTCCCGGGCGCTTTGTGGTCGAGCCTAAGTACAACGGCGAACAGATGGGCCTGCCGTACCAGGGAATCGTGGAGCCGATCGAGCCGAACCTGCCGCCGGCCTACAGCTACGAGGCCTACCCGGTCGAGCCGCAGCCCTGGCGCATTTTGTGGCAGGTACGCACGAACGGTACGCACCGCATCTTCGCGTGGGGCGACCCGGATTTTGTGCGTCGTACGGCCCTCAGTTGCCGGCTTGGTCGCGGCCTGGGCTACACGGTTGAGCCCCTTTCGGCCTACTACCCGGTGGACGACGCCTACCACCGCCTGGACGCACCCGACGGTCGCTGGCACCGCTGGAACCACGAGCGCACGTGGTTCTGGTACGAGCTTTGGGGGCGGCTGGGTTACGACCCCAACACGCCGGAGTCGGTTTGGCTAAACCTCTTTCGCCAGCACTACGGTGCAGCGGGAGATCTCGCCTACCAGGCTTTGAGGCAGGCGAGCAAGATTGTGCCGTTGATCTTTGCTTACCACCGGCTTGGCCCGGACCACCGCCAGATGGCCCCTGAGCTTGAAACGGGCAACGACGTGTTTGCTCTGGCCGGACACCGGGTGGCGGGCACGCTCGAGGATTTTGTGCACTGTCCGCCGCTGGACACGCGCACATTTGCCAGCATTTCGGAGTACGTGCGCGCCTGGATGGGCAACCCGCGCAACGACCCGCTACTGCGCCTCGACGTCCACGCTGGCGGCGACTCGCCCGCAGTGCCGAAACGCGACTGGCTACCTACGGGGAAGGTTGGACCTTACGAGGTTGTGCGCGCTCTGCGCGTGGCGGCCGACGCCGCGGAGAAAGCGGCTCTTTCGATCGAAATGGGCAGCCCGCCGCCCACGCCGCCGCTGCTTTGTTTGCTGCAGGACGTGCACGCGCTCGTCTGGCTTGGGCGCTACTACGGTTGGAAAATCCTGGCCGCCACGCACTACGCCCTGTACTGGGAAACCGGCGACCTGGAGCCCATTTTGCGGGCTTACGGGGAAATCGATTCAGCGCGCACCTGCTGGGCAAACCTCGCAGCCGTTGCTGACCGACACTACGGTCCGTTTCCGGACTGGCTGCGGATGAAGACGGACGCTTTCACCTGGCTCGGCGAGGGCAAGAAACTGGCGCGCGACGTCTACGACCTGGACCGGGCACTCGCCGACGCTCGCAAACACCGACCGCTGTACGGTGGAAAACCGGTAGTTGGACACGTTCCGATTCGGTTTGCCAGGGCAGGGCGGGACCTGCGCGTGTCGGTGTACGTGTACGCTCGAGAAGCCGTTCACGCGTGGCTCTACTACCGCCTGCCCGGCCAGGGGGAGGTGAAGGCGTTGAGAATGTTCCCCAGCCCGAAGTTCCCGCGCGTTTACGAGGCCACGATCCCCAGGAACGAAGTGACCTCCGGGCAACTGCACTACCTGATCCGCGTGGAAACGCACGGACCGAAAATGGAGGCGCCTGAGCTGCTGGAGCGCCGCTGGTACGGAAGCTGGATCCGTTTCGACTCGGTTGGCGCGCGAGTGTACCGGCCCGACGGCGACGGCAAGCTGTGGTACACGGTGGACGTCGCTACAAGCACGGCGCGCCCGCGAATTCAGTTGTTGCCCTCCAAAATTACCTGGCTGGACAAAGACCGCTTCCGGCTGACCCTGCGGGTTCAAATCGAAGACGCCGCGGGGATTCGCTGGGCCAAGCTCTACTTCAAGCCGCTGCCGTCGCACCTGCCCTGGCAGGAAATCCCTCTCGCCGCCGAAGCCGACGGCGCCTGGAACGGCCAGTTCGTAGTCGACCACCGGGGTGCGCTCTTCTACGTGGAGGCGGCCACGCTGGACGGCCGTGCTGCGCAGTACCCGGACGTACGTTTCGAAACGCCTTACCTGCGCGTGCCGTCGTGGGATCCGGCGCGGGCGTCGGAGCTGGCTGAGGCCTACAAAAAGCAGATTGAAACCGGGCGGTTTTGGCCCTGGGACCCAGACCGGCCCAAGGACTACAACCGCCCACTGTGGCGGTTCTGGTAGGTCGTGTGCAGGGCGAACCGGGTCGAAACCGGGCCGGTGTCTTGCGAACTTGCAGGACAGGCACGAAGGCAGGGTGCGTTCTCTCTGCTTGTGAACAAGGAGGGTCGCCATGCGGTTGCGTTCGCTGTGCGGACTTGTTTTCGCGCTACTTCTTGTTCAACCTACATTGGCAAAGGATTCAGGAATGAAGATCAATCCTGAGCTGCTTCGCCACAAGTGGTCGGCCCGCTGGGTGGCTTACCCGGACGGCCCAGCGCACGACTACGGCGTGTTCCACTTTCGGAAGCGGTTCAAGCTCCACAGGGTGCCTCCACGCTTTTGGGTTCACGTGAGCGCCGACAACCGCTACCGACTGTTTGTGAACGGGAAGTCGGTTTGCTGGGGACCGGCCCGTGGCGATTTGCACAACTGGCGCTTCGAGACCGTGGATCTGGCGCCCTACCTGCGTCGGGGCGAGAACGTGGTGGCAGCGGTGGTGTGGAATTTTGGCGACCTCGGCCCGTGGGCGCAAATGACAGCCCGCACGGGTTTTGTCCTTCAGGGCGACGGCGAGGAAGAGCGGGTTCTTGACACGCGCGCCGGCAACGGCTGGAAGGTTCTACGCGACGACGCTTACAGCCCGATCCCGGTGCGAAGATCCGAGGTGCCGTTCTTTTCCGTCGTTGGCCCTGGCGACAGCGTGGTGGGAGCGAAGTACCCGTGGGGATGGGAGACACCGAATTTCGACGACGGCGGCTGGTCGGACGTTGTGGAGGTGGCTCCGGCATCACCCCGAGGGGTACGCATTCCCGGCGCGCCCTGGTGGCTCGTGCCACGCCAGATCCCGCCGATGGAGGAAGGAGAACAGCGGT
>JAADFT010000449.1 GCA_013152765.1 Calditrichota bacterium
CGACCAAGCTGATTCCGTACACCAGTCTTGGACTGATTACCAAGCAAACTCTACTCTACGGCTTGCCTTTTGTCCTGCTCATCCCCGTGGGCGTGCAAATCGGTCTCTACCTGAACCGGCGCCTGAGTTCTGCCGCATTCAATCGCGTCATCCTTTTCCTCATCCTGTTTTCTGGAGTCAACCTCTTGTTGGACAAGAACTTGCTGACTCTGCTGATTGGGCGTTGAGGAGGCCTGTGGCACCTGGGGAGCAATGTGTGGTTCTCCGTTGTGGACGGGCAACTTCCCGGGCTACGCTCATCTTTTGGTATCTGGGGTGGAACGCAAAGCGGTCCCGGCCTCGTCTACGGAGCACCGGGGCGACGAGAGGGGGCTACGCTGAAGGAAATGAGCATTCTGCTGCGTGTTACAAAAAAATCTTGACACTCTGCCAAGGATTTGTATATTTTCCCACAAGTTTGCGGCGTACGGGATGAAGGGTGGTGGAAGGGCGCTTTTATTTTAGTGTCCGTTTTTCTAAACCGGTTTTGGACTTTCCGGAGTTCTGCGTGGGCAATTCTCGGCGCACACTTCCCTTCGGTGTTAACCCCTTCCGGATCCACACTGTGTGTTGGGCCCGCCGTCAGGCTCCTGCCCTGACAACTGCAGTAACCACCACAAGAAGGATGTTTCCAGCCATCTCTTTTTCGTTGAAACGCAGTCAACAAGCAAGGTGACAGGCTATGAGGAGGACACACCGTACCTGGCTCAGGGGAGCCGCAGCCCTTTCCGCGTTTTTGGCTTTCGCCTGGTCAAGCTTCGCGGGTGTGACCGGGAAGATTGGCGGGAAGGTCCTGGATGAGCAGACCGGTGAGCCCCTGATCGGTGCCAACATACTCATCAAGGGCACCCAAATGGGAGCCGCGGCCGGGATGGACGGGAGCTACCTGATCATCAACGTGCCACCGGGCAAATACACGCTGCGCGTCACGATGATCGGCTACGAAACCGCCAACATCACGGATGTGCAGGTGTTCACGGACCGCACGACCCGGATCGACGTCAAGCTGCGGCCGTCCGTGGTGAAGGGCAAGGAAGTGACCATCGTGGCCGAGCGCGAGCGCATCGAGTTCGACCGGACCAGCACGGCGGCCTACATCAGTGAGGACGAGATCGAGAAGCTCCCTGTGGCTTCGCTGCACGAGATCATCCAGATGCAGGCGGGTGTTGTGGCAGACGCCGGCGGCGCTTTGCATTTCCGCGGTGGTCGAAGCCGCGAGGTGGCGTACATGATCGACGGTGTGCCCGTCAGCAACACCTTCAGCCAGGGCGGTGGATCAAACGTTGCCATCGAGAACAACTTTGTCAAAGAAATCCAGGTCATCACGGGAACGTTCAATGCGGAGTACGGCTCGGCGCAGTCCGGTGTGGTGAACGTGGTGACGAAAGTCCCCGAGCGCAGCTACCACGCCACCATCGAAGGACTGACCGGCGGCTACTATTCGCCAAACAGCCCCATGTTCATCGGGCTGGACCGCTACGATCCCCTCACGGAGAAAGAGCTGAAATTCTCCGTTACGGGGCCGATCCCGTTTCCCCAGAAGCTCGGCAAACTGGGATTCTTTTTCAACGGCCGCTTGCTGGATTCGGGCGGCTGGCTGAACGGTGAGCGCCGCTTCCGTCCGGAAGACGGCTGGGAAATCGTGGTTTACAGGGAGTGGTACAAAGCCATCTACGATCCGATTGATCCCCTGGTCATTCCGTTGCCGGACTCGCTGCACACGGGTGACGGCAAAATCGTGCACATGAACTGGAACAAGTCGGCCAGCCTGAACTTCAAGATGGTCTACCAGCCCAAGCCGACTTTCACCCTTTCGTACAACGTTTTTGGCAGCCGGTCTCACGGCAAATCGTACAGGTCGACGTGGCGGTTCTGTCCGGACGGCATCCCGCAGCACCGCGGCAGTTCGTTGACGCACATCCTGACCCTGACCCACGCGGTGAGCAGGAACATCTTCTACAACCTGCGCTACTCCCACCAGACCAACCACAGCCGCTTCTACACCTACGAGAGTGCTGACGATCCTCGCTACCAGATCACGGCCGTGAACGCCTGGGACCCGGGCAAGATCACGGGCTACGACATGGGCGGCATCGATTCGTGGGACCGCCGCTGGTTTGACCAGTCGATCGACCTGGTGAACGGAGACATCACCTGGCAGCTCAACAAGTACATCGAGCTCAAGACCGGTTTCGAGGCGAAGTTCTACAATTTCCACTACCGCAACGCCCCCATGCGCGAGATGTTCGGCTACGAGCAGGTGCAGTTTCCGTTCACGCGCAAGGAAATCGAGGAGTTCGATTTTCCGTGGGAGTTCTTCCGCGACACGACTTACGCCTACGAGTACGGCCACATCCGGCTGCGCGAGAGCAATCCCGACAGTCTGCGCGATCAGCAGTTCTACGTGGACTACCACCGCAACCCGCGGGACGGCGCCGCCTACGCCCAGACGAAGCTGGAGCTCGGTGAAGTGGTCGTAAACGCTGGCTTGCGCCTGGACGCCTACTGGCCGCGCGACGTGTACGCTCCCAGTTACGACAACGTCTACCCGGAGATGGTCGGTTACCGCGGCTACTACGTGTGGGCAAAGCCGAAATGGCAGCTCAGCCCGCGTTTCGGTCTCTCTTTCCCGATTTCGGACCGTGGCGCCATGCGCCTGTCTTACGGGCACTTTTTCCAGGCACCAAGTTACGAGAAAATGTACCAGAACCCGGTGCTGCCGTGGTACAACTCGTACAGCATTGCTGAAACCAGGATCGGTAACCCGAATCTGAAACCGGAACGTACCGTCCAGTACGAGATCGGGCTCCAGCAGGCCCTGACCGACGACATCGCCATGGAGCTCACGGTCTTCTACAAGGACGTGCGCGACTTGCTGGGCATCGAGCTCCTGACCCTGAGCGACGCGACCACATTCTACCGCTACGTTAACAAGGAGTTCGGTAACTCCAAGGGATTCACCCTGGCGTTTAACCAGGGTTTTGCCGGGGGCATGATTTCGTCCAGCATCGACTACACCTACATGATTGCCAAGGGTAGCGCCAGCAGCGCCGAGGTGCTGCGCGACATCCAGATCGTGGCGGGTCCGGGTACGGGCGCCTACAACGTGGCTGTGCG
>JAADFT010000450.1 GCA_013152765.1 Calditrichota bacterium
TCAACCTCTTGTGGAGTCCCCGGACTTACACTACCTGTCAGGCGAAAAACACGTCGCTTCGTCTTGCTCGCTGCAAGCTCGTCGGCTCGACGGTTGCTCTCAGTCCACAGCAGCGTGCAACGTGTGTTTACGGCCCGTCCGCAAGAAAACCACGTGGACCGCGAGTTCGCGCACTCTCGCAATGAACGTTCAGCTCGCCTACTCCACCGTCACACTCTTGGCGAGATTTCGCGGTTGGTCCACGTTGCAGCCGCGCAGCACCGCGATGTGGTACGCCAGCAACTGGAGCGGCACAATCGAAACGATCGGATTCAGGTAAGGCGGCGTCTCCGGGACGTAGAGCACGTGATCCACGTAGCGCTGAATCTCCGTGTCGCCCTCGGTGGCAACGGCGATCACACGGCCCCGGCGCGCCTTGACCTCCTGAATGTTGCTCAGGATCTTGTCGTAGGTGGCATCTCGCGTGGCGATGAACACCACCGGCATGTTCTCGTCGATCAGAGCGATCGGGCCGTGCTTCATCTCGGCCGCCGGGTAGCCCTCGGCGTGGATGTAGCTAATTTCCTTGAGCTTGAGCGCTCCCTCCAGAGCCACAGGGAAGTTGTAGCCGCGACCGAGGTAAAGGAAGTTGTGAGCGTCCTTGTACTGCTGAGCGATTTCGCGCACTGCGTCGCTCGTTTGCAGAGCTGCCTCCACTTTGCCCGGCAGCGCCTGGAGCTCGGCCACCATCTGGCGCCCCTGGGCCGCCGACAAACTGCGCATTCTGCCAAGCAAAAGCGTCAACAGCGTCAGGACCGTCACCTGGCTGGTGAACGCCTTGGTCGAAGCAACGCCGATCTCGGGTCCGGCGTGCAGGTAGATGCCGGCGTCGGTCTCGCGAGCGATGGACGAACCGACCACGTTGCAAATTCCGAAGACCTTCGCCCCTTTGCGCTTGGCCTCGCGCACAGCCGCCAGCGTGTCGGCCGTTTCGCCGCTCTGGCTGATCACGATCACCACCGTGTCCCGGTCGATCACCGGATCGCGGTAGCGAAATTCGGACGCGTACTCCACCTCCACCGGCGTCCGCACGAATTCTTCGATCAGGTACTCGCCAATCAGAGCAGCATGCCAGGAAGTACCGCAGGCGGTGAGCAAGATGCGTCTCGCGTACAGCAACGAGGGAATCTCGTGCTGAATCCCGCCGAGCTTTGCCGTTCCCTCTTCGGGGAGCAACCGGCCCCGCATCGAGTCGCGAATCGTTTGCGGCTGCTCCATGATTTCCTTGAGCATGTAGTGCTCGTAGCCGCCCTTCTCGATTCGCTCCAGGTCGAAAGCCAGGCGCTCGACCTTCTTTTCGACCTGCTCGTCGCGGAGCGTCTTGATCAAAACCCCGTCGCGCCGAATCACCGCCACTTCGTCGTCGTCCAGGTAGGTCACGTCGCGCGTGTAAGGTACTAAAGCAGTGGGATCCGAAGCGACGAAGTACTCGCCCTCCCCGAGGCCAATCACGAGCGGGCTGCCGCGACGCGCCGCCAGCAACACGTCCGGTTCGCGACGCGAGACAACCGCAATGCCGAACGTCCCTTCCACCTGCAGCAGCGCAGCCCGCAACGCCTGCTCCAGCGAGCCGTTGTTCTGGTAGTGCTCTTCGATGAGGTGCGCAAGAACCTCGGTGTCGGTCTCGGTCGTAAACCGGTGACCTTTGGACACCAGCTCCGCCTTCAGCGCGGCGTAGTTCTCCACGATGCCGTTGTGGATGACGGCGAGCTCGCCCTTGCAGTCCACGTGCGGGTGAGCGTTCAGATCGTTCGGCTCTCCGTGGGTCGCCCAGCGCGTGTGCCCGATTCCCACGCTGCCGCGCAGGTCGCGGTCGGCCACGTACGAGGCCAGATCCGCGATTTTTCCGGCCTTTTTCTCAACAAGCACGCGGTCGCCCGCCACAATGGCCAGCCCTGCCGAGTCGTAACCCCGGTACTCCAGCCGTCGGAGACCGTCGAGCAAAATCGGCACTGCCTCACGTGTCCCGATGTACCCCACGATTCCGCACATGTGGCACCTCCTGGTTAACCCCCGTGGAAACAGTAGGCAGTAGACAGTAGGCAGTCAGCAGTCGGCGGTCAGCAGCCGCCAAGCGACACGTTGTGGGTCACACTCGTGAGATTTCGTTGCGGCAACGTTTGTGGGCCGCTACACGATGAGGCGCCGCCTACTCCCACTCGATGGTGCTGGGAGGCTTGGAGCTGATGTCGTAAGCGACGCGGTTCACACCCGCCACCTCGTTGATGATCCGGTTGGACACGCGCGCCAGAAAATCGTGCGGCAACTGGGCCCAGTCCGCCGTCATGCCGTCCTGGCTGGTGACGGCCCGCAGCACCACGGCATTCTCGTAGGTGCGCTCGTCGCCCATCACGCCCACAGACTTCACCGGCAACAACACCGCAAACGCCTGCCAGACCTCGTCGTAGAGTCCTGCCTGCCTCAGTTCGTCGATGAAAATCCTGTCCGCCTGCTGAAGGACTGCAACGCGCTCCGGCGTAACCTCGCCGAGGATCCGCACCGCCAGCCCGGGACCCGGGAACGGGTGCCTCCCGATCAGCCAGTCGGGCAAACCGAGTTCGCGCCCGACCCTGCGCACTTCGTCTTTGAAAAGCTCTCGCAGGGGTTCAATCAGCTCGAACCCCATTTTCTCCGGCAAGCCACCGACGTTGTGGTGCGTCTTGATGGTCGCGCTCGGTCCCCGGGTGGAGACGCTCTCGATCACGTCTGGGTACAGCGTGCCCTGCACGAGGAAGCGGATCTGGCCGAGCTTTCTGGCTTCCTCCTCGAACACGCGAATGAAGGTCTCACCGATGATCTTGCGTTTGCGCTCGGGATCGACAACGCCACGCAGAGCGCTGAGAAAACGCTCGCGTGCATCGACAAAGCGGAAATCGAAGTCGAACCTGTTCTCAAAAACTTCGCGCACCTCTTCCGCTTCGCGCCAGCGCAGCAAGCCAGTGTCCACGAACACAGCGGTCAGGTTGCGACCCACAGCTTTCGACACCAGCACCGCGGCCACAGACGAATCCACGCCTCCGCTCAGCGCGCACAGTACCCGTTCGTCGCCAACTTTGGAGCGAATCGTTTCCACCGCTGTCTCGATGAAGGAACGCGGGTTCCACA
>JAADFT010000451.1 GCA_013152765.1 Calditrichota bacterium
TGCTTGTCACGGGAGTGTTTGGCGCCGTCGCGCTGTTCTTGTTGCCAAAGGTTCTCCCTCTCGTTCCTGCAAGCTCGGACTCTCTGTTTGCGGCCACAAAGCCCGTGTTGTTCGGTCTGGCTCTCGGGGCCGCTTTGCACCTGTTCTGGGAACGCTGGAACTTCTGGGCGCTGCTGACAGGGCTGGCAGCAGGAATCTTGCTCGTCCTTGGGGGTGTAGCATGAGCCTGATTCCGAGGCGCTCCGAGGGGCACCCGTCGCGGCCCCAGGTACGGGGGCCGCACGTGCGCCGCTCCGATCTGTGGCGCGCGTGGTTGCGCAGCTTCTTCGTGCAAAGCTCCTGGAATTACGAGCGCATGCTCGGGCTGGGCTTCGCCATGTGCATCGTGCCAATTGCCCGACGTTTGTGCCCGGATGCAGAGTGCCGCGCCACGCTGCTGAAGCGCCACCTGGAATTCTTCAACGCCCACCCATTTTTCAGCGGGTGGGCCATTGGCGCAGTAGCCCGGCTGGAAGAGCAGGCTCTGCAAGAACGCTGGCCCGACGACCGGCCGATCCGCGTCCTGAAGAAGCGCCTCGCGGGCCCCTTGGGCTCGATTGGCGACAGGCTTTTCTGGAAGTTGTGGCGCCCACTGGCTTCCTTAGTTGGCGTCGGCCTGGCGCTGGTGCTTGGCCCCGTAGCAGTTGCCCTGTTCCTGGTTCTTTACAACGGACCGGTGGTCTACTACCGCGCCAGGGCCATTTTCCGGGGTTACCGGCTCGGCTTCGACGTGGTGCGCGAGATGTCGTTGCGCCGCTACGCGAAGCAGGAACGCTGGCTGGCCGGGCTTGGGCTGGGCTTCACCGGCCTCGTGGCAGTGCTCGGTGCCGACTACTTCGGAAACGGAATTCTGGTCGGTTTGGCCGCGGTTTTGGCATTTGTTCTTTTCAGGAAGCAGTTCTCTGCAGCATCCGTGGTGGCAAGTGGCCTTCTCCTTGCGCTCTTGGCAGGAGCGTTGTCGTAGAGGCAGGCCACATGAGCAGGCCATTCTCCTGAAAAGCCTGAATGGCCGTCAAAGTGCTACTTCTGGGGCTCCTGGGCCCTTCACGTTTTCCAACTGTAACGTAAACCGCTCGAATGGTGGAAAAAACCGTCACGATCAAAAACCGGTTAGGCTTGCACGCGCGACCCGCTGCGTTGTTTGTGAAAACAGCGGCCCAGTTCAATTCGGACATCTCGGTGGTCAAGGATGGCCTGGAGGTGAACGGTAAAAGCATCATGGGGGTGATGATGCTTGCTGCCGAGCAGGGAAGCAAGCTGACGATCCGTGCAAATGGGGAAGACGAACAGGAAGCCATCGCTGCCCTTGAGAAACTCATCGAAGACAAATTCTACGAAGACAACGGAGAAGAAGGCGAGCCAGGACAAGAAAACGACGGCAGTGCAGACGTCTCCGGCTCCTGATGCTGGAGCCGACAAGAATTCGAGCTCGTCGGGGGGTGAAATTCGTCTGCGCGGTTTGCCGGTTTCTCCCGGGATTGCCATCGGCACAGTCTACCTGCTGGTCCACGAGACAGGCCCCGTCGAGCGCCGCAAGCTAAAACCCAGCGAAGTCGACAAAGAGAAACGACGCTTCCTGAAAGCGGTAGAGACGGCCCGCAAGGAAATCCGCGACCTGCGGCAACACGTGGCCAGCGCTCTCGGCGAGGAAGGGGCAGGCATCTTCGATGCTCACGAGATGCTGCTTTCCGACCCGGCCGTGGTGGAAGCAACCACGCGAGGCATTGAACGGGAGCTGCTGAACGCCGACCACGTCTTCGCCAGGATCATGCAGGAGCACGAGAAGCAGCTCCTGAGCGCCGACAGCGACGTCTTCCAGCAGCGGGCCGTGGACATCCGGGACATCAAACGCCGGGTACTCCGGCATCTGCGGGGCGACCGGCGTAACGCCCTGGCGCGCTTGCCCAAGGATGCCATCCTGGTGACCCGCGAGCTCACCCCTTCGGACACAGCTTCCTTAGAAAAAGGCCAGGTACTCGGATTCGCGACCGACCTGGGTGGCAAGACCTCCCACGCCGCCATCATGGCCAGAGCGCTCGGTGTGCCGGCAGTGGTTGGGCTGCATTACGTTTCGGCCGTCGCCCAGCCCGGCGACACAATCATAGTCGACGGTTTGCACGGTGAGGTCGTCGTCAGGCCGACGGAGAAAACCCTGCAGGAATTCCGGCGCCGTCAGAAGCGGTACGCCGCGCTGGGCACTTCGCTGCGAAAGCTCCGCACCCTTCCCGCCCGGACGCTGGACGGCAAGGATGTGGAGCTTTCTGCCAACATCGAGTTGCCGGACGAAATCGAGAATCTGGGCCGCTGCGGCGCCCACGGAATCGGTCTTTACCGAACCGAGTACCTGTACCTGGCCAAAGAGCAGCTACCCTCCGAAGAGGAGCTGTACCAGGAGTTTCGTCGGGTCGTGGAGGCCGTGGCACCGTACGGGGTGATCCTGCGGACGCTGGACATCGGCGGCGACAAACGCCCTCCGACCATCGAGTTCCCGGAAGAGAACAACCCGTTCCTCGGTCTGCGCGGCGTGCGCTTTTGCCTGGAAAGGCCCGACATTTTCCGTACCCAGTTGCGCGCAATCTTGCGGGCCGGTGTGCACGGTCCAATCAAGATTCTGCTGCCCATGATTTCCTCCCTGACCGAAGTCAGGCAGTGCCGCCAGTTCCTGCGCGAGGTGGATGAGGAGCTCACGCGCGAGCGCATTCCGCACGTTTCCGAAATGGAACTGGGGATCATGATTGAGGTACCAGCGGCCGCGCTTTCGACTGATTTGCTGGCCCGTGAGTGCGATTTCCTTTCGATCGGCACTAACGACCTGGTGCAGTACGCGCTGGCGGTGGATCGGGGCAACGAGCACATCGCGCACCTGTACCAGCCGTTTGCACCGGCCATCCTCAGGCTGATCAAGCAGACCATCGACCTGGGGCACCGCGCTGGCATCTGGGTGGGCATGTGCGGCGAAATGGCGGGCGATCCTCTGGCAAGCCTGCTGCTGCTCGGCATGGGTCTGGATGAATTCTCCGTGAGCCCGATCGTACTGCCCGAAATCAAGCACATCATCCGATCGGTGCGTTTTGAAGAGGCCGAACAGGTGGCCCGCTGGGCCTGGGCCATGGAAATGGCCACAGCCGAGGAAGTGGAAGATTTCCTGCGTGAGGTCATGACCAAACGCTTCCCGGAGCTGATGGTGTGAGCGGAAGCTGGAAGGAAAGAGGGCAAGGGTAGACGGTAGGCAACAAGCAGTAGGCAGTAGGCAGTCAGCAGTCAGCAGTACTTAGTGAGCAGTGAACAGTTGGCGACCGGCAGTTGGCAACCGACGGGATGAAAAGGCACAGGAGGCGAGATGAGTCTGAAGGAATCCATTGCAGCT
>JAADFT010000452.1 GCA_013152765.1 Calditrichota bacterium
GCGACAAGTATGGCCGTGAAAGACTTCAAGGAACTCGAAGACATCATCGAGCTGGCTCCTCGATTTGCGGAAAGCAAGTACCGCCAGATTTGGATTACTTACGATGAAGAGGCAGATGTTCTCTACGTCAATTTCAAGAAGCCAAGCCACGCTGATGACAGTGAGCTGACGGATGACGACATTGTCATCAGGTACGAAAAGGGAGAAATTGTAGGAATCACGATTTTGAACGCGAGCAAGCGGGAGAAGTCGCGGTCCGTGCAGCAAGAGTAGCTTTTTGCACACGACCATGTTAGGCGTTTGTGTACGGGAACCAGAGCCAGAACCTGCGTCAGAAGAGCGCTTAGTGTGGCAGGTGGAGGCATGGAAGCACCACCCACATTTTGACTTACCGAAGTCGCACAAGGAAGGTTCGGAGCCGGATTTTGTGTTTTGAGAGTTGACAAGCGACTCGGAAATCTTCGAAAGGAGGTGAGGCCGGAAATCCAGCGCAGTGGGGGAAACGGGACGGCGAGAGGTAGTGCAAACCAACAACGGGAGGCGAAGTATGAGAAGGCAATGGTTAATCGTCGGAGCCCTGTTCGCCGCCCTGTCGTTGATGGGAGTGAGCACCTACGCTCAGAACCCGGTCACATTCCAGTGCAACATGTCGGTGCAAATGTTGTCTGGTATGTTCGACCCGGGCACGGACACGCTTGTGGTCCGCGGCTCCTTCAACGGCTGGGCCGGCAATCAGGACAGGCTCACGGATGACGACGGAGACTCGATCTACACGGTGACGGTCAACCTGGCGGACAGCCTGGTCGGGAAGACCATCTACTACAAGTACGTGATCGTGTCGCCGACGTCCGGGGACCGCTGGGAGGGCGATCCGAACCGCGAATTTGTGCTGCAGTCCGGCGGCCAGGTGCTGCCAGTCGAGTACTTCGACCGGCAGACCACGGTGGTGGTGACTGCGACGGCCAACGTCACGTTCCAGGCCGACATGTCGGACATGCTCACCAACGGCTACTTCGATCCGGCTACGGACAGCATTCGGGTGGTTGGGAGCTTCAACGGCTGGGCCAACACCGAGTCGATGCAACCTGACCTGTTCGACCCGTCGCTGTACGTCTACACCACTTCCGTAACGGCCGAGGTTGGATCCACCCAGGAGTGGAAATTCCGCGCTTACCCCACAAACAAGTTTGTGGACAACGGCTGGGAGAGCGGCTCGAATCACCAGTTCGAGTTCACCGGCGACGACCTGACGCTTGAGCCGCTTAAGCCGAACATTCTGCCGGCGGGACATCCGCTGAGCCAGGACGTGACCGTGCGCTTCAGCGTGAACGTGCGCGGCGCTACGGACTGGTTCAACAAGCAGCCGTTCCAGGACATCAAGAGCGTGTGGCTGAACGGCGACTTTGTGCCCCTCGGCCAAGGTGGTTGGGGTAGCTGGGCCGTGGCCGACACGTCGTGGTGCGCATGTACGACGACGGCACCCACGGCGACGAGAAGGCAAACGACGAGATCTGGACCACGGAAGTGGTGTTCCACGCCGGAACCGACATGACCACACACCTCTACAAGTACGGCATCTACGCGGCTGGTGTGGACACGCTGAACGGCGGCAACATCCCGATGGACAACGAGGCGGGGTTTGCCGTGAACCACTTCCTGCTGATCGACGACTCGCAGCCGGTTTTCATCAACCAGACGGACGTGTTCGGCAGCCAGAGGCCTTCGCCTGAGGTCACTTTCCAGGTGGACATGAGCATCCAGATGCTCTCCGGGTTGTTCGATCCGGCGACGGACAAGGTGGTTGTGCGCGGCTCCTTCAACGGCTGGAGCGGCGAAGACCAGCTGCTGGACGCCAACGGCGACAGCATCTTCGTGTACAACGTGATGCTGCCCGACTCCATGATCGACCAGACGATCTACTACAAGTTCGTCATCCTGCGGCCTGGCGAACCCGACCGCTGGGAAGGCGATCCGAACCGCGAGTACGTGGTCACCTCCGGTCACCAGCTCACACCGCTCGACTACTTCGATCGCGTAAGTCAGGTGGCCAAGACCGCGAACGTGAAGTTCCAGGCGGACATGTCGGAGCTGTTGACCAAGGGCTGGTTCGATCCGGCCACAGACAGCATTCGCGTGGTGGGCAGTTTCAACGGCTGGGCCAACACCGAGTCGATGGTGCCTGACCTGTTCGATCCGTCGCTGTACGTCTACGAGATCCCAATCACGGCTGCTGCGGGTTCGGAACAGCAGTGGAAGTTCCGAGCCTACCCGACGGACCGCTGGCTGGACAACGGCTGGGAAGCCGGCTCCAACCACGTCTTCGAGTTCACTGGCGAAGACATGGTGCTGGATCCGATCAAACCGAACATCTCCCCGGCCGGGCATCCGCTTTCCCAGGATGTCACTGTCCGCTTCCGCGTGAACGTGGACGGCGCGGTGGACTGGTTCAACAAGCAGCCGTTCCAGAACATCAAGAGTGTGTGGCTGAACGGCGACTTTGTGCCCCTTGGTCAGGGCGGCTGGGGTAGCTGGGCTGTGGCCGACACGTCGCAGCTCGTCCGGATGTACGACGACGGTACCCACGGCGACGAAACCGCTGGCGACAAGATCTGGACCACCGAGGTGCTGTTCCGCCAGGGAGAAATGTCTGCGCACCTGTACAAGTACGGCATCTACGCCGACGGCGTGGACACCCTGAACGGCGGCAACATCCCGATGGACAACGAGGCCGGTTTCGCGATGAACCACACCTTGCTCATCGACGACAGCCAGCCGCTGTACGTGCCGCCTGTGGACATCTTCGGAAGCCAGTGGAAAGGGACGGCTGTGGAGCGCGAAGACCGACCCGAGGTGCCGAAGACGTTCTTCGTGAGCCGCAACTACCCGAACCCGTTTAACCCGGAGACGACCATTCGCTACGGAGTGCCCAAGCAGGCGCACGTGAAGCTCACGGTGTACAACATCATCGGGCAGAAGGTGGCAACGCTGGTGAACACCGATCAGCCCGCTGGCTACTACCGGGTCAAGTGGGATGCCCACGACGATCTTGGGCGTCCGGTTCCCTCTGGTTTGTACATCTACCGCTTTGAGGCAGGGAACTACGTGGTCACCAAGAAGATGACCCTGATGAAGTAGATTCTGCCCAAAGCGCGGTGCAGTTTGGCGAGGGGAGTCGGCTTCGGCTGTCTCCCCTCGTTTCATTGTGGGTGGTTGACGCGGTCGGTGCCTTCCCGGCGAGCAACGAGGTGAAGCTGCGGTCAAGTTCGCATTTCTGTGCTGCACCTCTTGCGCAGCCTGCGAATTTTGCTTATCTTGGCGAAGTCGCGAAGATTCGCAGATGAAACTGGAGGGAGGCCGCAAGATGGAGCGCGAGGCGATCGCCGTGTTCGGACGCAGGTGGGGACTCTTGATCTTGGTGGCTTTCGTTGGACTGATTGCTTGCGGGAGGGCTTCGATGACCGTCAAACCGACAAACTTGCGCTGCGAGTACCAGAAAACGCCGTTAGGGATCGACGTGAAGCAGCCTCGTTTCTCCTGGGTTCTGGGTGACGAGCGGCGAGGTGCTGCTCAGTCGGCGTACCGAATCCTGGTGGCGTCGAGTCCGGCGGTGCTGGCAGCCGATTCTGGAGACGTTTGGGACAGTGGTCAGGTGCAGTCCGACCAGTCCGTGAATGTGGTCTTCGCGGGCAAACCGTTGGTTTCGCGGACGCGCTACTACTGGAAGGTGAAGACGTGGGACGCTGACGGTCAGCCCTCTGCGTGGAGCGATCCGGCGTGGTTCGAAACCGGTATCCTGGACCCAGCGGAATGGCGCGCGAAATGGGTGGCTGCGGGCGAACCGGGTCACATCGAAGCAACGACGAAGCTGGAAGGCAAGTGGATCTGGTACCCTGGCGATTGCGGAATCTCCAAACCGTTCTACTTCCGCAAGGTTTTTGACGTCCCGGATCGCAGTCAGGTGGACACGGTCTACATTCTTGTCACGGCGGATAACCGGTTTAAGCTCTTTCTCAACGGCCAGCCGATCGGAAGCGGCTCGAACTGGCAGGAAGTCAAAGAGTACGATGTGCATGTACAGCTGCGGCCGGGCAAGAACGTAATCGCCATCGAAGCGGACAACATGCAGGGGGATGTTTGCGGGCTGATTTGCAACCTGCACATGCGGCTAAAAGATGGGCGTTTGGTACAGGTGTTCACGGACGAATCGTGGCGGGTTTCGGATGAGGCAGCGCCAGGCTGGAAGGAACTCGATTTTGACGACTCGAGCTGGAAGCGGCCGCGTGTGGTCGGTCGCGCTGGCAACTCCCCGTGGAGCGACTGGATGGCTTCGGGAAAGTACGAGCCTCCACGCTCGCAGCTGGTGCGCACGGAGATCGAAATTCCAAAGAAAGTGACTCAAGCTCGTGTCTACGTGACTGGCCTTGGTGCGTACCGGATGTACATCAACGGCAAACGCGTTGGCCGCGACGAGTTCACGCCCGGCTGGACGGACTACCGGGTCCGCATCCAGTACCAGACGTACGACGTCACACCA
>JAADFT010000453.1 GCA_013152765.1 Calditrichota bacterium
TGTGACCCGGCACGCTGTTCCCTACCCCCCTGGGTCCCGGCGAAACAGGTCTCCGCAGCTAACCTTACGCGCAAATACAACACACCACGGCGAGAAGAACCAGAGGCAGGCCCAAATGCCGAGCGGCGACAGAGATTTCGTCTCTGCCGCCGCGTCTGGCTTGGTTCAAGGGAGGGAGGAGTTTTCGTGTTCTTGCTTTTCCCCGCTGGTGGTTTGTCTCAAGCCTCCGCTGGTTGTGGCTTCGCCTCCATCGCTGCAAAGCGCTCCACAACCGTCGGCTCCCCGCTTTCTCCGTCGAGTCGAAATTGACGCATCAAGCGGTCCAATCGCCGCGTCAGCTCCTCTAAATTATCGGCCACGCGAGCGATTTCTTGAGTGCCTCCGGCCGTCCTGGCCGCTGCGCTTCTGATCAGCTCCACATTGCCGTTGATCTGCTCCGCCGCAGCCGACTGCTCTTCCGCCGTCACAGCGACGTGGCTGATCATCTCATTCACTGTCTCGGCGCTGCCCACGATCTCGCTCATCGCCCGCTGCATGTCTTCAGCAACGCGAGTCACACGTTCGACCACTTCCCTGGCGCGATTGACGGATTGATCTGTCTCGCTGGTGCGCTGCTGAATAGCCCGGATGACCTGCGCGATTTCTTTCGTCGCCTGGGTCGTCCTGTCCGCCAGCTTGCCGACCTCGTCGGCAACTACCGCGAATCCCCGGCCTTGCTCTCCCGCGCGCGCCGCTTCAATGGCCGCGTTCAGCGCAAGCAGGTTCGTCTGGTCAGCAATTTCCTCGATGGCGTTGGCGATTTCACCGATCGTGCCCACCTGCGAGACCAGGTTGCTGATCGTGGCAGCCACGATTTCCTGGGAATTGACAATTTCCTCGACGCCGCTGTAGATGTCCGCAACCCGCTCGGACCCTTTGGTGGCCACCTCTTTTGAGTGCTGCGATTCGCGGGCCACTTCCTGGCTGTAGCGTGCGGTCTCGCGAATCGTCCGGGACATTTCGGCCACGGACCCGACAATTTCGTCGATTTGCTGCAGCTGTCGCTCCGAAGCTTCTGCCAGATCGTCTGTGGCGCTTCCGATTTCCTCGGCCGTCCGGCCGAGCTCATCGCCCACCTTCTTCGTCTCGCTGAGCACGGTTTTGAGCGCGTCCTGCATGGCGTTAATCCGCTGCGCCAGCTCGCTCAGGTCGCTGTCACTTTCGAGATCGATCCTCACCCTGAGATCACCCGAAGCCATTTCGTCCACAGCAGCGAGAACCTTGGCAATCTCTCCCTCCAGCTCCCTGTGGTGGGCGATCACAGCGTTGCGGGCCTGCTCCGCCTGCGCCTTCGCCTCCTCAGCTTCGCGACGCCGTGCCTCCGCCTCAGCGAGCGCGCTTTCCACAGCCTCCCGCATTTTTCTGAAGGCGCGCGCAAGGTCTCCGATCTCATCCGAACGGTCAATCTCAATTTCTGCCGACGTGTCCCCATCAGCAAGCGACATGGCCGCTTTGGTCAGCTTCTCCACGGGTCGCACGATGTTGTAGGACGCGTAGTACGCGATCCCCAGGCCAAGAAGGCTGAAAACCAGGGCCACGAAAAGAGCCGCGCGCACGGCATCCGCTTTGACCTGCTGAAGTTGCTGCAGCGAGACCCCCAAGAAAGCCGTGCCGACAGCTGTGGGTTTTCCCTCAACCTCGGCGTACACTGGCACCCGCACCTCGCGGACCCGCTCGCCGTTCCCAAGCTTGGCGTCCTTCAGCACAATCCCACTGGGTACGTGCACCCGCTTCCGATCCGACGGCAACTCCCCAATCGACTGAATAATCGTACCGTCCGGCGCAGCGAGCCCGGCGTAGCGCACCTCCCCGTGGTAAACAACGGACAGCGCCTTGTTCATCTCCTCCGTGTCGGCCACCAGCATCCCGACCTTGGCCTGCATGGCCAGCCCCCGAGCCACCGTCTCGGCCAGGTGATCGATGTCAGCCTCGGCTCGCTTGCTCTGGTAGTAGCCAAAATAAAGGCTGGCGAAGACGGCCATGGTCAAGACCAGCACTTCGCTCATCACAAAAAGTCGGGTACGCAGCTCAAAACGCGGCATCCTCTCTACCCTCTCGATTCGAGCCTCAACCGTTCGGTTGGATCATTGAACTTCTGCCGTGGCCAATCCCACGTACTTCTCCGGCACCTTCATTCCCATTGCCTCAAGGAGGCGAGTGTTGAAATACGGTCGCACGCGGCCGCTTTCCACACCGATGTAAAGCGCCCCACCGGAGGCCAGCCACTTTTTGTCCGGCACACACGTTCCCACCCCTTTGAGCACCGCCTTTTTAAGGAGGTACTTCATCGCGACATCTGTGGAAACTACTGGATCGTCGGGAGGAATCCAGATGAAACCCACGTGGTTTTCTTCGACCAGGCTGGAGAAGGCGTCTCCTAATTCGTGCAAATCGCTAATCTCTGCGTAAACCACTTTCAGGCCGTTTGCCAGTGCAGCCCGGGCCATCTTGGTTTTGAGTTTTTCCACATTGTCCGACGTGAGAATCACGCCCACTGACTTCAGGTCCGGGTTGAAGAGCTTCATTACGTAGAACTGCTGGGCCAGTGTGGCTTTTTGCTGGGGAAACGCCTGTGGGCCGAGGCAAACGAGCAGTAAGACGACCAGGGTCGCTTTGAATCGGCGCATTTCTCACCTTCCCTCTTGAGGGTCCAAGCTGACATTGAGCACACATGTTTCGGGCACCCGCCTTTAGCATGATCGGCAAAACACTGCTTAACTTGAGGCTGTCAGGCTAAAGCAGTACCAGTACGAGGCGGAGTCAAAACCTGGTCTTCAGGACACACGACCCAAGGACTAACCAGCAATTGGACCCACCCCTCTGTCGAGTGATCAAGTTACCCGAGTCGGGGACCAAACGCTGGCCTGTCGTCGAACGGCCAATGTTGGAAATCAGTCCCCTTGGCCCCCGAGGCAGGTTTCCGGGAGGCAACCTTTTCGCTCAAACGGCGTTCACTTGAAGGATACCGAGGAATCGAATTCACCGGCTACACCAGATGGAAGTCGGCTGAGGCCAACCGGTCTTTGGCGGGGTGTTGAGGCGGTAGCGCGTGTGGGCCAGTAGTGCAAGCAAGACCCGGGAGTAGAAGCCGAGCTT
>JAADFT010000454.1 GCA_013152765.1 Calditrichota bacterium
AACTCTTCCCATCTTGGGACCGGGGCAGACGGCGCCAGCACGGCAAGGTCAAAGAGCAAAACAAAAACGTGCACCGTTCGGACGAACCGAGATCCATCCAGAGGCAAGTGTGGGCCCCCACAATTTTCGCAACGCAACTCCTTGACCACACCGACGGCAACGCCCTGCGCCCCAAACGCCAGCACGCCGGGTTCGGCCCGGTGGTTTCAGCGCATTTTCAGGACCAGAACGGTGATGTCGTCGTACTGCTCCGCCTCACCGGCGAAGCGGGTTACGGCGTCCACGATCGCGTCCACCACCTCCTTCGCCGAGCCACTGCGCGTGTCAAGCAGCACCTGCACCAAACGCTCGTCCTCGAACTCCTCTTCCCTGGCGTTCTGGGCTTCGGTCACGCCGTCGGTGAACATGACCAGAAGGTCGCCCGGCTCCAGACGAGCGCTGCCAGTCTGGTACTCCACATTGGGCAGCATCCCGAGGAGCAAACCGCCTTCTTCGAGCGTCTCCACACGGCCGTCGCGCCGCACCAGGTAGGGCGGATTGTGGCCCGCGTTGACGTAACGCAGCTCGCCCGTGCCGGTGTTGAACTCGGCGTAGAAGAAGGTCACGAATTTGTCGAAACCGGTGTTGGCGTGCACTAAGTCGTTGATTCGCGCGACCATTTTGCCCAGATCGATTCCCGGCTGGGCCAACGTGCGCAAACTGGCCTGAACGTTGGCCATCAGCAGTGAAGCAGGTGTGCCTTTGCCGCTGACGTCCGCGATGGCCAGGCCGACCGACTCGTCCCCGAGGCGAAGGCAGTCGAAGTAGTCGCCCCCAACCTGTCTGGTTGGAATGTTCACGCCCCAGATTTCCGCACTTTCCAGATCCGGGAATTCTTTGGGAAGCAGCCCCTCCTGGATCTCCCGGGCGATGGCCAGCTCTTCCTCCAGCCGCTGCTTCTCCAGCGCCTCGCGGAACAGCCGCGCGTTCTCCAGGCTGATGGCTGCGTGGTTGCCGAGCGTGAGCAAAAAGGAGAGGTCGTCCTCCGTGTAGTCGCGGCCATCCATCCGGGGACCGAGGGCGAGCACGCCGCGCGTCTTGTCCTGCACGCGCAGAGGCACGAGCACGCGAAAACCCGCCCGGGCGAGTTCGGGTAGCTCTGCAGAGGCTTCTTCCCCGGAGTGAGCCAGGCGCACGGGCTCGCGCAGGAGGCCAAATGCTTTGCCGTAAAAGGACTCGTCCTCTTTCAACGACGCGCCGGGCAGCAGCCCACGAGCCACCAGAAGCCGTGCCTGCCCCTCGAGAAGCTGCCACACCGCGCAGGTCTTCGTCAGCATCTCACCCATCGCAGCGAAACTCAGGGTGGCGGCGATTCGGTTCTCGTCCAGACTGGTGTTCAGCTCACGGCTGATCTCGAACAGCGTGTTCATTTCCTGGAGCTTTCGGTCCAGGCGGCGGTTCACGCGGTTCAGCTCTTCGAACATGAGGCCGTTTTCGATCGCCGTCGCTGCAATTCGGGCGAGCGAATCGAGAAAATCCAGTTCCGAATCCTCGAAGTCGCGCCCGCTGATTTTCGGACCAAAAGCTACCAGCCCCAGCTCGCGGTGACTGCTGACGAGCGGAAGAACAAGCGAGAACCCCCAGTGTTCCAGCGCTCCGGCCCACGGGTTCTGCGCCGGCCCGAGGTCGGCAAGTCTCGTTGCCCGTGCCACCCGGGCTTCGCCGTCCAGAATCTTGCCCACCAGATCCTGGCGTCCACCCTTGACCACCTCCACACGGAGCCCTTCGTTTTTGTCGTGCAGCGCAATCAAACCGCGGGTGAGCATGAGGTGGCCCATCGGGATGTGCAAAAGCGTGTCAAGAATCGACCGGAGACTGAGAGAGGCGTTGAGCAGTTGGCTCGCCTCGAACAGCGCCTGGAGCTCGAAGAGGCGACGCTCGAGGGCAGTGCTGGCAGCAACGTGCTCCTCGTGGGACTCTCGAGAGGATCTGACCACTGCGGTTCCCCCTGATTCAGCTCCCGCTTTCGTTCTTCGGCACGCTCACCTTTCGAGTTGTGCCGATGAAAACCTCCTCGCTTCGCCGGGTTTCGCCGCCCTCCCCAACGAAGTACTTCACCATTTTGACCTGGTTGCGAACCCCGGGGCGGATGTCGTACTTCACCTCGTCCATCAGGGTCCGGATCAGGTAAATGCCAAGTCCGCCGACCCTCAGTTCGGCCAGGTACTCCTTGATGTCCGGCACCTCAACCGACTCCGGGTTGAATCCCTTTCCCTGGTCGGTGACGATCACGGTCAATTTGCTGTAATCCAGCTTCACGACCACGTCGATCGGCTTGTCGCTGCCGCCTTCGTAGGCGTGCTTCACCACGTTCGTGCACGCTTCGTCCACCGCCAGCTCGATCTTGGCGACGTCTTCCTCGTCGAAGCCGGCCTTCTGAGCGATGCGCGCCACGAACTCCCGGATGATCTCCAGGTTTTCAGTTCGGCTTGGAAGTTTCAACTGGTACACCGCGCTTTCCTGGGCCACTGTTCTCACCTTGCCTCTGGTGGGCTCCCGGCCTCTTCGCTTCCACCTTCCCCCGTCAGCTCTCGGAATTTCTTCAGCGCTTGTTCTTCTTCCTCGTAGACCTCGTACAGCAGCGGAAAACCCAGCAAATCAAAAACCCTGTAGATCTTCGGGGGCAGGTTCGACAGCTTGATGTCGCCGCGGTTGTCGCGCATGGTTTCGATGAACCCCATGAACACGCCCATCCCGGCGGAGCTGATGTAGGTCAACTCGGCCATGCTGACGACCACGTTGAACCGCTTCTCGTCGACGAGCTTCTGGAAAGCACTTTCCAGCTCCGGCGCTGTGTGGGCGTCCAGGTAGCCTTTCAGGTAGAGCGTCGTAACCGGCCCGTCGTCTTTGCGCTGCACTTCGAAACTACTCATTTTCCCTCCGTAATTCCGCACTTCGGTCTACGTGGAACCGACAAAATCGTTGCGTTCTTCGTCAACTCGGCGCCGTTCCGTCGCCTGCAGCGTCGTTCGTGAACTTCACAACAACGAAAGTCAGGTCGTCGTGCCGCCCCGTCTTCGCACCCACGAATTTGCCGACCTCGCTGACAATCGCCTCTGTGGTTTCTTCCCCCGAAGCTGCGTGCAGCCGCGAAAG
>JAADFT010000455.1 GCA_013152765.1 Calditrichota bacterium
TGTTCAGCCCGCGGAGGAAATTGTGAAACCGCAAAACCAGAAGGTCGAGTTTTTCTACCTTTCGTTGCTCACCCGCGACCGTCTCAAACCGGTGAGTCGCTGGGAAGCGGAATTTTCCGCACCGCAAGTGGCCTGGTTGAAAAGACTCGGTCTGAGCATCGCCATTGTGGAGCGCCGCACGCGGCTGGGATTCAAACGGCGGGAGCTTGTGTTTGGCCGCTCGGCTCGGTGGGTGAACTTCTACGCGCGACATTTCGACGGGAAAGCGATCGAGCGCAGCCCTGCCACTGTGCGTCTGGAGGGCCAGCTCTTCGGTTACCCGTCCTGTTGTGTGGAGCATTTTGTGCGAAACGGCTACGCGCCAAACGGGCTCCCAAGAGCGGATCAGCGGCTGCTTTTCCACTGGACCTGCCCGGGCTGCCACGTCACGCCACAGCTTCTGCCGGGGTACAGGGAATGCTACCGGGAGGCTGTTGCCCTTGCTGGCGAATTACAGCTACCGGCTCGCCGACGTCGGCGCCCGTGGCTATCGCTGGCGGCCTCGATTCTAATGGCCGCAGCACCCGTCTACGGCCAGAGCACCGACCCACACCTGCAGCCACTTCCCGACTCGCTGGATGCCGACCACGATTTCCTCCTGGACCGCTACGAAGAGACGCTGACGCAGCCGCCGCTCTCCCTCAGCGGTCCCGAGCTGGCGCGGGCGATTCGTAGCGCCATCGCTGCGCTTCCGGACCGCCCACAGCCGGACCGACCGTACAAAACCGAATTCCTCACCTACGGCCTCGAAACCTGCGCTGTGTGCGACACAACGGTGAACATGGGTTTCGTGCGAATCGTGAACCCGGCGCTGGATGACTCCGTGGACGTGCCGTTCATCGCTTTGCACGCGCTTCAGCACGGGGCGCTGGACTACGCTGGCACGGTCCACTGGGGGCGTGTGCACCTGTTGCGACTGCTGCGCGTGCTGGGAACACCGTACGCCGTCCACACTCTGCCCCTCGGCCACGAGCTTGATGCCGACGGCGACGGTTTGCTGGATGCCGCCGAGAAACGGCTCGGCCTGTCCCCTTCGCTGGTGGACGCCGACAGCGACCGCGTAGTGGATGGACCTGAGCTTGCGGTCAATTGGGCTGCCGAGATCGAGGCGCTGCCAGTCCCGACGGAACCGCCCGATGACCAGGTTTACCGTGTCGACCACCGAATGCGCGGAATCGAAACCTGCCCCATTTGCGGAGAAACGGTGAACATGGGGTACCTGGAGATCGTCAACCCTCTGGAGAATTTCCGGGTCGAAGTGCCCTACGTGGCGCTGCACGCCCTGAAGCATGGCAGCTTCCTCTACGAAGGGAACGTGCACGGTCGCGGCCAGCTTCTGCCGCGCGCGCTGAACTGCGCCCTCCACGCGGACGGGTCTTTCCACCAGGCCCCTGTGCAGGGCGACTCCGACAAGGATGGTCTGACGGATGCCGAAGAAAGAACCCTCGGGCTCAATCCAGGCCGGCCCGACACCGACGGGGACGGCGTACCCGACGGGCGAGCCCTGGCCTGGCGACTGGCTGAAGCGCTGGACAAACTGCCCCGCGAGCCCAGAGTCGACGGTCCCTACCTGCGCGACTACGCTCAGAAGGGACTGGAGATTTGCGACGTGTGCGGTTTGAGTGTGAACATGGGTTACGTGCGCGTGGTAAACCCCGTCCTGAAAGACTCGCTGGATGTGCCTTACGTGGCGTGGCACGCGATGCGGCACGGGGCGTTTACGGCGCAGGGCTCGTTGCACACCTTGCGCGTGGATCCGCTCCGACTGAGTCGACTCCTCGGTGTGAAGACTTCCACTGGCCAGGGTTCGAAACCCACCCCACAGCGGTTCGGAGTCCTGGAGGCGTACCCAAACCCATTCGCGGGGGAAACGCGTCTGCAGGTGCAGCTTCCGGCTTCCCGTCGGGGCGAACCAGTGGAAATCGAGATTTACGACCTGCTGGCAAGACGAGTTCGCACTCTTGAGGCCCGTGTGGACGACTCCGGCACGGTCAGTCTTCTCTGGGATGGTTGCGACGTCCGCGGCCGGGTTTTGCCGAACGGGGTGTACTTCTGCCGCGTAAAAGGAAAGCCGGAGGTTCCTTTTCGGAGAATGCTTTTGTTGCGGTAGGGCAGAGTCTGCGTCTTGCGGCCGGTTCGCGGCGAACACGCCGTTCCTGCACATGGGTGTGGTCGGAGATCGGTATTTCTTAAGGGCCGCCTCCGGCGGCGATCCGTCTGTTTGGGCAACCGAACCAACGGGAGGCTCGGGATGAAACGGAAGCTTGTTTTGACGCTTGTTGTCGCGGCGAATTTCCTCGCCTGTCAGCGCGATTTTTCTACTTCACCGGTAAGACCTCCCATGCGCCCGCTGAGCGAGCAGGAGAAGGCAGTGGTCTCGGCCAGCAATGATTTCGGGCTGAGGCTGTTCCGCGAAGTGGTTGCCGTCAGGTCAGATGACAATGTTTTCCTGAGTCCGTACAGCATCGCTGCGGCTCTGGCCATGACCACCAATGGCGCGGCGGGCGAAACCGAGCAGGCCATGCTGGAAACGCTCGGATTCGCAGGGCTCAGCTCAGAGGAAATGGACCAGGCGTTTCGGGACCTGACCGTGTTGCTCCTCAGCCTCGATCCGAAGGTTCAACTCGAAATTGCTAACGCCATCTGGTACCGACAGGGCCTGCACGTCAGAAAAGCTTTTGCCGATCTGGTGCAAAAGTACTTCGCTGCTCCCGTTGAGGCGCTGGACTTTCAGGACCAGGCCTCGGTTGGCGTGGTGAACAACTGGGTGAGGCAACGGACCCACGACAAGATTCAGAAAGTCCTGGACCGCATTGATCCGGACGACGTGATGTTTCTGGCCAACGCCATCTACTTCAAGGCGCTCTGGACCTACCAGTTCAAAAAGGACGAGACCCAGGACGACACGTTCCACGGCCCGGACGGGCAGGAGATCCCGTGCAGAATGATGGTGCAGACGCTGGACGAGCTCCCGTACTTCGACGGCGACGGCTTTGCCGCAGTTGACCTGCCCTACGGCGACGGGCATTTCGCCATGACCGTCCTGCTGCCGGACCAGGGCGTGCCTGTGGACTCCCTTGTTCGGGAACTCTC
>JAADFT010000456.1 GCA_013152765.1 Calditrichota bacterium
GTATGCCTGATGTAGCGTACTGGCAGGGCTGAATGTCAGCCCGGTACGCGATGCTTTGTTGACAATGCTATCTCACAAGGAAACTTGGGAAAAGCCATGGCTGTTTGGCCAGCCATCGTACCTAGGTCGTACGTTTGCCGGAAAATGCGAACCGGCGGGCAAAAGAATTCGGCCGAGAACGCGGGGCACAGGGAAGGCTTCTTATCCCGTTGCACGTCCTGCCAGGTAGAGCTTCCGCACGATTACGAAAGGAACCAATCAATACCTTTGGGAAACTTCGCCCCCATCGCCGCTAATACGGAAGCCGTCCGGGAATGAGCCCCTGGACTAGGCGATGGCCTGAACGGAGAGGCGATCTTGATGTCGTCACCAATCCTGCCGGTGGCCTTTGGGACGCCAGCGAGTCGGCAAGGCGGTCAATTACTTGCCGGTGTTCAGGAGAGCAGCAGACCGCTGTTGGGTATGTAAAGATTGGAATCTAACCGGAAGCGTTCGAGTGTCAGCAAAGGAACCAGGGAAGCTTCGTCGAGTAGGGCAGTCGCATAGAACCCGCGCCTTCGGGCGAGGGACTCTCTGCCGATGAGACGACGAAGTGGCGGAGCCTGCGTAGTAGTCGGAGCACGGGAGAGCCGTGCACAAGGCGAAGGCGGGCAGAATGTTTTGGATTGGACGACCGGTAACGTTCTTATGCAGAAGGCTTTCTGATGAATGTTCAAGAAGTCCAAAAGAGGTTGTGGGAGCAATCGCAACAGCAGCGAGCGCATCGGGAATCGGGAACGCCGTTGTTCCCGGCGGAGCCGTGCGACCTACGGCTACGAAAACTGATGGACTTGATGCACAACCCGACATGGCTGGCCGAAGCGGCCCGTCGGGTCATGATTCGCTCCTATGGCAAAGCGCCGGGCGTAGACGGCGTCACCGTCCCGCGATTCCGATCCGGATTCGAGACGAAGGTGGAGCAGTTGCGTCTGGAACTGAAAGGTGGAACGTATCAACCTCAACCGGTGCGACAGGTCATGATTCCCAAGTCCAACGGCAAAATGCGGGCGTTAGGGATACCTTGTCTGCGGGACAAGATCGTGCAAGAGGCCATACGCATGGCTCTGGAGCCGATCTTCGAGGTGGAGTTCCACGAACACTCGTACGGGTTCAGGCCCAATCGAAACACACACCAAGCCGTCTACCGATGTCAGCACCTGATGAAGCATGGCTTCACATGGGTGATCGAAGGCGACGTTAAGGCGTGTTTCGATGAGATCTCCCACAAGGCGATCCTGAAAGTGTTGAGAGAGAAGGTGCATGACAACAAGTTCCTTGAACTGATACACCGGTTCCTCAAGGCCGGTGTGGAAGTGGAAGGCGTTGTCCTGCCCACCGTCAAGGGCGTTCCTCAGGGCGGTGTGATCTCACCGCTGCTTTCCAACGCGGTCCTCAACAAGCTGGACTGGTTCCTGCATGGACGGGGCCAATATGGCAAGCGGGCGGAGAAGCGGAACTGGGATAGCCAGCAGCCGAATGTTCGGTTCGTTCGCTATGCTGACGACTGGTGTGTCTTCGTCACGCGGGCGAGCAGGCGTTATGTCTGCGACCTGCGTAGTCGGATCGGGCGGTTCCTGCAGGCCGAATGCGGGCTGCGGCTGTCCGAGGAAAAGACGCACATCACACACGTCCGAGATGGATTCAGCTTCCTTGGCTTCGACCTCACACTGGCAGCCGGTCGCAGCGGGAATCTCGTGCCGAAGATTCACATCGGCACCAAGGCCAAAAGTCAGCTTCGATTGCGGCTGGATGAAGCGATGCGGTATCGGCCGCATCAGGAATCCGTCGCCCTGCGCATTCAGCGCGGGTCGGCCGTGATACGAGGCTGGGCGCACTACTATTGCATTGCCTACAACTACCCGAAGCTGACCAGCACGTTCGACCATTGGGCGTTCTGGACGGCCGTCAGGGCCATCAGCCGGAAGTTGGACATCCGGGCGGCGAAGGTGCTGAAGCAGCACTATCGCGACAGTACGATTGTCGTTTCGGATCAATGCAAGTTGGAACGGTTCCGCAGCATCGGCATCAAGCTGCATGTGCCCGGACCCGAACCATACTGCCCCGGCGGAAACGCCGACTATGAAACCGACGAGGAGCTTGAAGCCTCGTTCCACCGATACACGGAGCGAGGACGGTTCGGACAGTGGGACCGCAAACACCAGGCGCTGCAGCGAGACAGTTACCGTTGTCAAAGCTGCGGCGCGACGGTGACAGCGGCCACGTCCCATGCCGACCACATCAAGCCGGTGAATCGCTTTGCCAACTTCCCGATGGCCAACGCGCTGGACAACGTGCAGACCTTGTGTCCGCCGTGCCACGCGAAGAAACATCGGGAGAGGTAACCGAGAAACATTTGGAGAGCCGGATGCTTCGAAAGTTGCACGTCCGGTTCGGGGTTGGGGTCGGGCTGTAATGCCCGGCCTACACCACACCACGCGCGGTAACTCCGGCTGGCGGGCGACGGCCCCGACGTTGCGGACGTGCACCGTTGAGTTCCAGATGGTTTGGAAACCGGGCGACGCCGTCTTCGACGCGATCAAGGCAGCGTTTCTCACGGCAGGCACGGTGGCCCTGGCGGTGCTCGACCAGAAGGTAACAGTCAGCGGCGCGCAAGGCCCGCTGGGCGACTTCTCGATCACCAACTTCAGTCGCTCCGAAGCGCTGGAGGAGGCCATCGTCGCCGACGTGACGGCTAAGCTCGCCCGGTTCGAGGAATGGCACGAGGTGGCATGATGAAGACCTTCACCGATGCAGCCGGACGGACGTGGACGATCACGCTGAACCTCGGCACGGCGCTGGCCGTGAAGGATAAGCTCGGCGTGGACCTGCTCCAGCCGGAGGCCGGCGATCCGCCGCTGTTGACCCGGCTGGGAACCGACGAGCTTCTGCTCGGCGAAGTGCTCTGCGCCCTGCTCGAAACCCAGTTCGAGGCCAACAAGGTCACCGCCGAGAACGTGCGGGCCGGCTTCGACGGATCGACACTGCTGGCGGCGCAGAAGACCTTCTACGAGGAACTCGTGGATTTTTTCCGCAGCCGCGGCCGGGCCGATCGGGCCCGCGCCGTGGAGACCCAGGCAGCGATGATCGCAGC
>JAADFT010000457.1 GCA_013152765.1 Calditrichota bacterium
GACCGAGCTGGTGTCCGAACATCAGACAGGCGGTTCCCAGGAGAGCCAGGTCGTACCCTTCCTGATTTTGTGTTTCAGGCAGGATGATGCCATCTGTGATGGCGTGGCTTCCGTTCTGCACGGGGATGCCAGACCACGAATCCGGGTCTTCCATTCCACCGAGAGTTTTCGCCAGGGTCTTTCGGTCCAGGTAGACGGAAGGAATGTCGTTTGGCGTTGGGTCGAAATCGAAGGCGAAATCCTGGCCCACACCGGCGTGGAAAACGATCAGACTCTGGTAGCGTTCGAAGTGCACAGCCGTGTCGGCATCTGCCGCCGTGACGGCGTCGCGGAGCAACTCGCTGAGCCGCTCGTCTCTGAGGTCTTCGTCCTGGTCGGCTTCCGGCGGGTTGTAGTAGACCATCGGGTTAGGCAGCCGGTAGGACTCCTCGGAACCCAGCGGGTAGACGTCGCCGACGATGACGAGCCTGCCGCCCGAAACACTGCGGTAGTAGTTGGCCAGCGCTTCGAGCTGAGCCTCGAAGTAGGCTCTGTTGTGCGGGGGCGGATCCAGCGTTACGTCGCTGCTGGTGGAAAGGTCGAAGGTGCCGTCCCCTGTGGTCGTGCTCAGGTTGTCCGGCTGGAACTCCACCCTGATGGCCAGCACGTGGAGGGTTTCGGGACGTGCAGTGGCCCAGCTGGCCTCGGAAGTTGCGAAAGCCGCAGCTTTGCCGAGCCTCAGCGGTGTTTCGCGAAAAAGCAGATCCCCAACCCCGCTGCGTACGTACGCAGGCCGCGGTAGAGTTTTCGAAGACAGCTTCGGTGCCAGGAGAAACGGCAGGAGCAAGAACAAACTGAGCGAAAAAACGCTTCTGGGAAGGCGTTGCATGATTCTCAATTCTCAATGTCTCCCGTGGTGACGGCAAGTACGAAAAAAGGCAAGGGTGCGAGTGCAACCCGCCAGCCCTTGCCTTTGTGTTTTTGCTCTTAGGTTCACGTCGGGCTGCACGGTCAGAGGTCGCTGCAGTTTGCCAACATGCCCGCAGCAGCCAAAACAGATTCCGCCTTAGAAGCCCAGCGTGAGAGAGAACCGCATCGTGTCAGAAAGCGGATGCCCTTCCTTGGCAGAAACGTAAGCGAAGTCGAAACGGTACAGGTGGTACTGGATGCCCGCGCCAAAGGTGGCGTACTTCACCTTGCCTTCTTCGTCGTAGTAGTAACCTGCGCGCAGGGCAAAAAGGTCAGCGTACCAGTACTCGAAGCCGCCGCTGTAGATCATCGTTTTGAACTCGTCCGAGAGCGGCTGGTCCGTCCAGGAAGTGAAGATGGCTTTGTAGAACGGGTCGGAGGTGCCGTCAGCGTAGCGCCGCACGAGCAGTTTGTTGATGTCGAACGCAAAGGTCAGCTTGTTGTAAGGGGAATTGATGGCCTTGTAGGCAACGCCAGCCTTCAAATTCGTGGGCAGCGGATCCGCCTGGGCCGCGTCGATGTAGGTGATTTTGGGACCCATGTTCGAGAGGTTAGCCCCGAAACTCAGCCCTTTTACCCAGGGCGCCTTGTAAAGCACGGCCAGGTCGACGGCAAAAGCATTGGCTTTACCCGAACCTTTTTCGGCACCAGCGCCGACGGTGGACAGGTTGCTGCGGATGTAGCGAAGTCCGACACCAACCGCCGTGTGTCGTCCTACCAGAGTTCCGTAAGTCAGCGAAACGGCGAAGTCGAAACTCGTGAATTCGCCAAGCACCTCCGGGCTGTCCTCGCCAGTGATGTACTGTTTGCCGAGGTTGAGGTAGGTCACGTTCAAACCTACCGTGCCGAGTCCCTCCACCGACTGCCGGTAGGCGGCGAAATCGTAGAACATGTCGTTGGTGAGCTGGGGTAGCCAGTTAGCGTGCATCAGCGTGAGCTCTCGGCCCCTCTGGAAGGCCAAACCTGCCGGATTCCAGTACACGGCCGTGGCGTCGTCGGCGATGGCCGCAAAAGCCTCGCCCATCCCGGAGGGACGTGCACCGGGACTGATCAGCAGGAAAAGGACGGCGGCTTCGCTCACCGCGAACGCGTTCACAGCGAGAGCTCCAACCGTCAGGACGACAACCAGTGCGGCAACGGCTTTCTTCATTTTCACAACCTCCTTTTCCACTCCTTTCGTGGGGCCCAGTCGCTCCCCAAAACAAAAAACCGAATGACTCAGGTTTCCCTCCCGTCGGACGGAATCACCTTAAGACATTCGGTCCACTCATCCAGAAGGACGCAGTCCGCCTGCAGGTGACTGGAAATACCATGACCCACCGCAGATGTTCGAGAAATGTAGCGCTTTACAACAGGGTAATGGTACTTCCGAAGGAAACCGTTAGCGAACTTTCGATGAACCGCCCTCCTGGTTTTGATCGGCTTTTTCTTGGACGCGCGGCCAATTTAGCAAAGCGCTCCGAATTTGTCAAGCCTTTTCAGGCACTTCCGCCTGAATTATCGGCCGCTCACTCGCTTTCTTTAAACATTTGCAGCGTGAGCGGGTTCCCGGCTTTTCGCGGATCCGGACGTTCCGCCCGGGGCCGAGTGAGTTCAAGCACATCGAAGCTCCTCAGGCTTCTCCTACTTGAATTGATGAAGAGAGTTGCCAAAGAGAACGTCAAACCGCAGCCGCGCACGGGACGCACAGCTTGAGGCAGCAAAAGCCGTCTTCAGGCCTCGCTTTTGCCGAAATCCAGCGTTACTCGAATTCGAAGGGGCCGCAACAGCAGGTGTCCAGTGAGTTGAAATTCTCAGGGCTCGATGAGCTTCACCGACGGGTTCGTGCAGCCTGTCTGGCTACTGCTGACGGGACAGTGGCTGCGCTTTTGCGATTTGTGAGGGCTTTCGCAGGTCTCCCAGGCGTTGCCTTTCTTTCTCCGGTTCCAACTGGGGCGGGACACTCCTCGCAAACCGTTCCAGAATTCTGCGGGTGAGAAGACCGCGCAAGCCAACCTTGTTTTTGCTCAACACCTTTTGTACTTTTGCTCCAGTTGGTTCCGAAGCAATCCGGCGGTTGCGCTGACGGCGACCGCACTCCGGGGGAGAGGAGGAGCCTGAACGTGGGCTCATCATGCGGCTTTGAGAATTACTGACGGGGCTTGCGAGATTGCTCCTGGGGAATGCAAACACTCCGGGCT
>JAADFT010000458.1 GCA_013152765.1 Calditrichota bacterium
ACACGAGCATTCAAAGCAAGTTTCCAAAGTAGACTCTTGCCGACCGGAAACCGAAACTCCCGTTGCCAGAGATTGTCTGCGGCGGTTAGGAGGCGGAGAGAAAGGCTGTGTTCTCCTTCGACCTTGACGGGCAAGGAGAGAACGACCGACGCTTTGCGCACAGGTGTTCGCTGCCAGGAACCGGCGTCGAGGCGCACCAGTACGGTGTCGAAATCCGTAAGGTTGCGAAGCCACAGGCTGTCGCTGCTGGTCGAAACGCGGACTCCAGCAAATGGCGGCGCTGCCTGTTTTGCCTTCGGGGACAGAGCGAGGCGAAATCCGCCCAGCAGGGAATCGCTGTCGGCGAGTCGCGCCTCGCACAGGAGGGAATCGCCGTGGACCCGAAAAAGTAGAAATCCCCGAAAGTGCAGTACGGCCGGGGCCATGACAAAAGGCACGTCGTTCAGAAACCAGCGGCGGTAACGGTGACCGTGTCCTGCCGACACCAGTCGCACGTTGTAGCCATTCAGAATCTTGAGGAACCGGAAAGCGTCGGCAGTGAAGTCGCGGTCGGGGTAGAACACCGGGTGGTGCGTGAAGATGAGGCGTGGCACGTTGCGCGGTACAGCCGCCATTTGCTCGGCTAACCAGCGCTGCTCTGCTGGCGACAGGTCGCCCCACGCCTCGAGAGGCAGGGCCGTGTTGAGGCCGATGAACTGCACGCCTTTGTGCATGAACGCAAAGTGCGGAACACCGGGGAGAAGTCCTGCGAGTTCCTCGAGCGAGTACGTCGACCAGCGGACGTCGTGGTTGCCCAGCAAAACGTAGTAGCGGAAACCCGAAGAATCGAGCAGACTCTTGCAGCGCTGGAACTCCTCAGGGCGACCCATTTCGGAAATGTCACCGGTAACCAGGATGAAATCTACGGGCTCGCCCAGGTTGGCAAGCGCTTTGAGCGTTGATTTGAGATCTGCTTCGGTTTGCGCGCTGGAGAGATGGATGTCGGTTATTTGTGCGAACGTGAAATCGGTGGCACGAGAACCGGGGGCCACCAGCAAAACAACGACGAGGAGAAAGAACGCTAACCTAACCGGTTTGCTGAACGGAAAGAAAAGTCGGTAGGGGATGACGAGGAACACCGTGTGGGGCATCTCCAGCTTCTGTTCGTCCTGCTCGACCGAAAAGAGGGTAGATCAAGCTACGTCAGAGTCCCGGTCGCTCCTTTGCCTGATCTGTCGGCCTCCGGGATTGCGCTCTCAGGGTCTGGGTCGGCTTGGAAAATCTTGTTTTGCTTGATTTCCCTACCTCAAACTGTTGACATGCTGCGCTTGTCTTGACCTGGCACACAAAAGCGTTGAGACGTCAGTGCAGGAAGTTGACTCTTGGAGTAGAAAAAGGTGTTTCCTTTCCGAGTCGTTTGCACGAACTGCAAGCAACTGTTTGGGCAGATCGGGCAATCTCGGACCGCGCTTACTCTCGTCTCAGGCAAGGTAAGATTTCCCCGGGAAGGAAGCAAGACCAAACTTGAGCGGCTGAGATGCACGGTCGGTGCGAGCAGTTCTGCTGGAAAACGTAGACGAAATGGCCGACAAATGCGAATCCGCTGGAACAGCCGGACCGGGAAATGGTTTCAAAAAGTAAACAAACGCTTGCCTCTGTAGCAGGGCTTGAGTACATTTAACGCGGATGGACTGGTCCAGGTGGGAGGCGGGAGTTGAACAAGGGGGCGAAAGGGAACAATTCCCCGACTCTCTCGCGTCGCCGGTGGAACGAGGTGGTCCTGGCAAGTCCCGGTCAGGATTCGTCTTACCACTTCCGCAGCAGGTCGACGGAACGGCCTGTGCCCTTCTTCTCCGGGAAAGAAATCCGCGGAGAATTTCTCCCGCAGGAAGCGACAACTAACGGTAGTATCCAACCGAGGAAGAACCGCGGCTCCCAATGGCAGAGCCGGGTGCGGATGCGACGGCTACGGAAGAGCGACAAACGCGCGGAGTTCCCGAGGATGGGCGAATTAGGCCGCAAGAAGCGTGTCATGATCGTGGATGACGACCCCGACATGCGGGAGGTCCTGTACAAGAAGCTGAAGGACAAGGGGTACGTTGTGCTGACGGCGGCGGATGCCGCTTCGGCTCTTCGGGTGCTGGAGTCGACACCGGTGGACGTGGTGATCACGGACTTCAAGATGCCCGGTGCCAGCGGGGTTGAGCTCGTGAGACACATCGGAGAAAACTACCGGGACACACTTACGATCATGATCACCGGCTACGCGTCGATCGAGGGCGCGGTGCAGGCGGTGAAGGCTGGAGCTGAGGAGTACCTGCCAAAACCGTTTACCTACGAGCAACTGTACGCCGCTGTCGAAAAGGCTCTGAAGAAGCAGGAAATCCGCAAAGCGCGCGAATCGGAGGTTGTGGCTCCGCAGGGGGAATTCCACGGTTTGATCGGAGTCTCGCGACCAATGCAGGAGGTCTTCAAGGCGATCAAGAAAGCCGCGGCTACCAACGCGACTGTGCTGATCACCGGCGAGAGCGGCACAGGCAAGGAACTTGTGGCGCGGGCAATCCACTACAACAGCCCGCGCGCTTCCGCGCCGTTTGTGCCGGTGAACTGCAGCGGCATCCCGGAGGGACTGATCGAAAGCGAGCTTTTCGGTTTTGTGAAAGGGGCGTTTACAGGGGCGAACGAGACGCGAGCAGGTTTTTTCCAGACGGCCAACGGCGGCACGATTTTCCTGGACGAAATCAGCAGCACCTCGCTGGCAATGCAGGCGAAGTTGCTCCGCGTCTTGCAGGACAACGAAGTCCGCATGGTGGGCTCGAGCAAGACAAAGAAGGTTGACGTCCGGATCCTCGCTGCCACGAACAAGGATTTGCTCGAGCTCGTGCGGAAGGGCTACTTTCGCGAGGACCTTTATTACCGGCTCAATGTGATTGCCATCGATCTGCCCCCGCTTCGCGAGAGGGGGGAAGACGTTTTGCTGATGGCAAAGCACTTTGCCCAAAGGTTTGCGAACGAGGTTGGGAAACCAGCCCCCGTGTTCAGCGACCGGGTCCTGGAAATCTTCCGCGATTACCCGTGGCCTGGCAATGTGCGCGAACTGGAAAACCTGGTGCGGCGGCTCATCGTCATGGTCGATCGTCCCGTGATCGACGTGCAGGACCTGCCTTCGCACATGCGCTTCGCCATGATTCCGGGAAGCAATCTGTTTCGCAGCCTGGCCTCTGTGGAGGCGGAGTACATCCGGAACGTGCTGTCGAGCGTGAACGGGAACAAAACCCGGGCAGCACGGATTCTTGGGATCGACCGGAAGACTCTGCGCGAGAAGTTGAAGCGCTACGGGGAAGGAGCGTAGTTCGGGGAAGCGCTTCGTTGACCGTGCGCACGAAGTAAAATCTGGGGGATGTCTACCAGTTCGGCTGGATTCTCTGCGGCGTTTCGGTAGCTCATCTTTTTGAATCCTCCGATTTTCTCCTCTGGTGTACTCCCACCCTTTCACTTCGTTCTACTAAATCGGCTTTGCCT
>JAADFT010000459.1 GCA_013152765.1 Calditrichota bacterium
TCCCCTTATCCACGACTGTCTCCTTCATCCACTTCGTCGGTTCGCAGGAAGGATCAGAGGCCCGACTAACGTTGCCCCGCACTGGAAACTGAGAAACAAACAAACGGCGCCAGCTTGAGCCGGGCAACCTGGGGCTGTGGTGGCACCGCTCGCCACCGTGCAACGACGGGAGTCGTTGTACTCCAAATCACAAAGCGGCAGCAGGCTGCCGCACTCCAAAGCGAGGGGCGCTGTTTCGCGTCCGAAATCGCTGTCTCCGGGAACGGGAAGAATGCCTGTTCGTTAGTTCAGCGGGTGTGCAGCTCAGCATCTGTGTGAAATGGAGCGTTAAGAGGCACGGAGCACGGGGTGAACACTGGAGGAAGCCGATTTCACGCACGTCTGCCCGTCCTTGGAAAAAGTTGAAAAGAAGCCCTTGCTTCTTGGAACAGAGGGTTGTAGCTTGACAGCAGGCCGAACCGAAGAAAGCCACAGTGACTCGCTGCAACCGATTTCTGGCGTGCAGCAACGCGACCCGCTGACCGCCAGAAGGAGGGAGGGTAAAGTGATCAGGCGTCGTTGGCAGCGCGTGGCGTTGGTTCTGACGTGGGTCCTCCTGGCCTGGATCACCGGCAACGTGTGGGCCCAACAACCCACGTCCACACGCAAAAACCAGGACCTGCTACGCGCCGCCCAGTTGTGGCTGAAAGCAGGCAACCTCAACGCAGCCGAGAAGGCCTACCTCCGCATCCTGAAGCAGGACTCACAGGTTGTGGCGGCCTGGCGCGGGCTGGGACGAATTGCCGCTCGCCGTCACCAGTGGGACAAAGCAGCGGACTGGTTCGGCAAAATCCTCAAACGTCAGCCCGACGACCTGGAAGCGCACTACTACCTGGGAATCCACAAACGGGAGTCGGGAAAGTTCAAGGGCCTCGTGCTTCGGTTGCTGGATTTTCGCTCTTCCGAAAAGCACTTCAGAAAGGTCATCAGCGAAGACTCCCTCTACGCCGACGTCTGGTACCAGTACGCTCTGCTCGAACGCTACCGCACACACTACCTCAAGGCGATCGACCTGGCGCGCAAACAGCTTCGCCTCAAGCCCGACCTCGTCGAACCTCAGATCAAGCTCTACCGTTTCTACGACCTTTTCGTTGAGAACAACGACAGCTCGACGGTTTTCACCGCCCTCGATTCCAGCTACGGCGACCTGGGGCAGTTTTTCAAAGCCGAAAAGCTGCGACGTCTGGGGCACCTGGACTCCGCCAAGGCCATTTTCGACCGGTTGCTCAAGAACGGACGCGGCGTTTCGAAAACCGCAGTGTACCTGCGTCTGGCCCGAATTGCTTTCGAGAAGGGGCAAAATGACGTCGGCGAGTGGAATTACTGGCAGGCGATCCGTCACATCAAAAACGAGGTGGACGCGGGGCTGGCTTTCAACGACGTGAAGTACATCCTGACCGACGAGGAGTACGAACGCTACCGCAACCTGGCCTTTGTGGCCCAGAAGCGACTTTTCTTCACGCAAATCTGGAAGAAACGGGACCCGTTTCCGGCATCACGGGACAACCCACGCCTCGCCGAGCACTACCACCGTCTGATCTTCGCGGAGCACTGGTACAGGCAGGACGAACCCCACCGTCCCTTCCACCAGCTCGATCTGGAGTGGCGCGGGACGCCAAAGGTTTTTGCCCTGAACGAGGAGTTCAACGAGAAGGGTCTGGTGTACATTCGCTGGGGCGAACCGGACGACAAGGCCGTCTTTTCGCACCCGGGTTACCCCACCTACGAAAGCTGGATTTACAAACGGACGGTCAACCAGCCGCAGGTCATCGTGCACTTCGCGAATGCCGAGGACAGTTCACCGACCGACTGGCGAATCACGGTTCTTCCGCCGCCCGAAGTAGTTTGGGACATGAACCTGGAAACCTGGGACGTGCGCTACCACAGCTACGTCGCCGCCCATTCGGAAGTCGAGCAACTGGCACTGGCGAACGAGATCGACCAGGAGCTGCGTAAGGGCAGGCGTCAGCTTCTGACCCAGGAGCGGATGGTCTTCCCCGACACGGTGGAGTTGCTCCCGGCCAGCTTCTACTGGGCCACCATGCGGGGACGCGGCGACTCGGTGCAACTGAATTTCTACTACGGGTTGGCTTTCAAAGACGCCTTCGGCAAACACGATCGCGTCGGTCTGCGCCGGAATTTCGAAAGCGGGCTGGCCCTTTTCGACACCCTCTGGACCGAGCGGGCAAGAAGGGTTCGTTTCTTCACGCTGGAACGTCCCCCCAGAATGAATCGTGCCCTGGCAGCGGACGCACAAATGCTGCAACTGCCAGGGGGCATCTACAACCTGACCTTCTACATTCGCGACGAAGCTCGCAAGCGGATGGGAAGCTGGCGTTACCGGGACACCCTGCGCGTGTACGAACCGGGTAAGCTGGCCATGAGCGACCTCACAGTGGCCGTGAACATCGATCCCACGATCCCGGTCGTCCCGGGGCGCTTTCGCCGCCACGGCGTGGTCATCGCACCAAACCCCACGCGTTCGTTCCGCCGCAAGCAACCGATCTTCGTTTACTTCGAGATCTACGGCCTCAAGCAGGACGAGTCAGGAGTAGCCCACTGTCGCGTGACCTACACTCTGGTGCCGGAGAAACAGAAGCGCACGGGCTTCCTCGGGCTGTTCGGACCCAAACTCGGGTCAGTCAGCGTCACCAACGAATTTGACCCGCCTTCTTCCGACTACCCCGTGTACACAGCCCTCGACGCCAGTCGTTTCCCGACCGGACGGCTAAAACTGAAGGTTTCCGTAACCGATCTCCTGCGAAACGCCACAGTCGCGAAGAGCATTCCCCTGCTGCTCGTCAAAGACTGAGCGGCCGGTCCGCTGCGCTCCTGAGTCGAGCCGGAAGCGCACGTGGAGACGCGGTTCCGCCTGAGACTCAGATGGGGCCGGCAGAGAGGACCAGCCCCCGCTCCAGCAGGACTTCTTCTTACAACGCCGGACTCGCCAGTACGGCCTCAGGCCCTCTCACGCAAGACCTACCCGAACAAGCCTCATTTCCCTGCTGGCCGAAACTTCAACGCCCGGAACTCACCAGCAGCCAGGCTGAATTCGAACACAGTGGCTTTGCCCTCCGGGCGCTCGTAGCGTCTGGCCGGTTAGCACGTCCGTAACTCGCACCGGCTTCGCGAAGAGCAGCCGTACCCGGGTGGAGTGTTCCAGAAACGACTGCACCGCCGCCACTCCGGAGTCGAACAGGAACAACGACACTTTCGCCGGGGCATCCAGCACGACCGGCTGTTCGGCCAGCAGAAATTGCTTCACCTGCGCCAGGGTTTCGCGAGGCAGGAAGTACCACTCGGCGAAGTCAACGGGAACAGTCAGCAACCAGACCGTTCCTGAACGGTAGTTTGTGCGTGTGAGCAACGGGACGGCTGTGCCAGCGCGCGTTACGCCGAGCACCTCTGGCCAGGCGTCGTTGGTTGGCGCGACAACCCTGGGCACTTCCAGCAACTTTGCCGTTCGAAACACCTCGCGAAACGACAGGTCCGTCGTGCGTTCGACGAAGACCGGCTCTTCAACCCGCGCGTTCAAAAACTCCTCGATTCCGCGCTGCTTCAGCCTCTTGACCAGCCCGCTGGTCACGATCACCTCGCCGCCCCGTGCGAGGATTTCGCGAAAACGATCGAGAACCTGCGGATCATCTGCGGCGCTGGCGGTGAACAGCACCTGCCTGGCTCCGGGCGGAATGCGATCCGACAGCTCCAGCGGAATGCCGAGCATGCCCAGGTACGAGGGCAGAAACTCCTCCCCGCTGGAATGCAGCGGTTTGTACGCCAGCAAACCGGTCGGACCTTGCAGGTTCCCGCAGATTCGGTCCATTTCCTCGAAGGTCGCTCCGGCAACGGGGATCAAATCGCTCAAGAATGAAGTCTGGTTTCCGACCGGGCGGAACAGTCCGTGCCAGTGGAACAGGGTGATCTCCTTCGCTCCGGCCAGCAACGTCAGGCGAAGCTGCTGCGCGTAGCGGTCCAGCGTGCCGCGCCGCAGGGGGTCAACCCAACCGCCGCCGTTCTTCCCGGGAGCCACGTTGCTCAGGAAGCGAAAAATCGAGTAGCTCTGGTAGGGCTGCAGGTTCTGGTGGGTGTAAACCGGGTCGCGCGTCTCCGTGCCGGTGTAGATGCCGTCGAAGATCTTCGGCTGCGTCTCC